>CAZNBD010000027.1:0-21055 GCA_964571405.1 uncultured Bacteroides sp.
GGAGCCAGTCTGACAGGCTGGAACATGGCAAACGGGCGGTTAACCTCTGCTGCCAGACCCTCATCAGGAACAAAGAGAACTTCCGAGCCGTCTTCAGACGCAGCAAATGTTCCGAAACCGTCAATGTTTACGGCCTCCCCGGCCTGAAGATTTTCTCGGATGGTATTGAGCAGCTCACGCAGAAAACGCCGGGATGTGTTGGCATCCGTACCCGTGGCCGCTGCTAAGCGGGATATCAGACGTGACAGTGTTATAGTTTCATTCATGGCGGATAAGTTTCAGGAGCATGGCCCCGGGTTGGAAATTGAGAGTGATTTCAGGGGGCAGAAGCAGATTTTCTCCGCTGTCAAGGTCCCTGTTGACCACTTCCTTGTGGTTCTCTGCATAAAAAGTTCCAAAAGAAGGAATTGCCACCCGGTCCTGATCAGCAACAGCCTTCCGCACAGTCAGCGCAAGCCCCTGCACCAAGGCGTCAACTTCTCCTGGTGTGCGGTCAAGCTGCTGGGCAAGGTGTTTGCGTAGTGTTTTATAGTCCATGTCTGAATTCTTGTTATGTATTGGAATACAAAAGTATAATTTTCAAATGAAATTAACAAGTCCTGATTTGGATAATTGCACGCAGATGGTTAATTTTGTGCATATGTTGGACACACTTCACTGCATAGCCCTCCGTACAGTTCACCACACAGACAGAATGGATATTCTGACGGCCTGGAGCCGTGAGCAGGGACGCGTAACTCTCTCCATGCCCGTTGGAAAAAGCCGGGAGTGCCGCAGGCGCCAGGCTCTCACCGGACCGATGGCAACTTTTGAGGGTGTCTGTGATGTCCGTCCGGGCCGGGAACTTATGTCCATGCGTGATTTTATGCCCATGTCTGGTTCTCCCGCTTTTGTTCCGGGGGCGGAAAGGAAGATAGTTGCGGCATTTGTGGCTGAAGTGGCGGACGCTGTGTTGCGCAGAACTGAGGTTGACAATCCCATGACTGATTTTCTTTTCTCCACATCTGCAGTTCTGGCAGGGTCGGAGCGGCTGAACTTAGTCCCCCAAGTATTTATTTACGGCCTGATGCGGCTGTGTGGAGTTGCTCCGGATTTATCAGGTGGAGAAAGTGACCGGGTGTTTGACATGAGGGAGGGAATACTGCGCACTACCCCACCCCTGCATCCGCAGTTCATCCAGGGTGAATGTGTACGCATACTGCACACACTTGACAGGCTTGATTACACCAATATGCATCATCTGAGACTGCCTGCCGCCGCAAGACGTGAGATGCTGGACCTTCTCCTGGAATACAGCTCCATCCACCTCACCCCCCTCACCCATCTCCACTCCCTCATAATCCTCCGCCAGTTCTAAACAAAAGAAAAGATTTTAATAGAAACGATACATTTCAACTCCTGAAAGCAAAATTATGAATAATCCTCCGTTCACAATATCGGCAAAAGCTGTAAATCTTATAGCAGAAATTTCAGCACTGTTGGAGAGACATAACCTTACTCTTGAGTCTGAGCAAAGTGTATTGTTGCGAAAAGCTAATCGTATCAAAACGATTCATTCAAGCCTTGCAATAGAAGGTAATACTCTTTCGGAAGAAGAGGTAGCTGATATTATTAACGGCAGGCATGTGGTTGCTCCTATAAAACAGATTCAGGAGGTGAAAAATGCTATCAGAGTTTATGAGGCGTTTGACTTTCTGAATCCGTTTTCAGAAAAGGATTTACTCAAGGCTCACGGCATAATGATGGAAGCACTCGTTAATGATGCAGGTAAATATCGATCCAAGGGAGTTGGAGTATTCAGTGAGCATGGCCTCGTCCATATAGCTCCACCTGCAAATATGGTGCAGATACTGATGGGAAATCTGTTTGAATGGTTGAAAACATCAAAGGACCATCTTCTTGTCCGCTCCTGTGTTTTTCATTACGAATTTGAATTTATCCATCCTTTCTCTGACGGTAACGGAAGAACCGGCAGATTGTGGCAATCACTTATCTTGGGCAGGCTCAATCCCATATTTGAACACCTGCCCATTGAAAATATGGTCTATTCTAATCAACAAGAATATTACGATGCAATTGCCCTGTCTTCCGCTTCCAAAGACTCCGGTCCCTTCATTGACTTCATGTTAGAAGAGATACGAAATTCTCTCCGTCAACATTCATTTAAGAAAGTGCCCAATAAAGTACCCAATAAAGTACCCAATAAATCTGAACTCAAAGTTCTCAATTTACTTTTTGGGCAACCTTGCCTGACACGAGAAGAAATAAGGTTGCAAACAGGACTGTCTGATAGCGGTGTGAAAAAAATCATCACGTCTCTCAAATCAAATGGATGGATTGAGCGTCAGGGAAGCAATAAATCCGGGCGATGGATTGTGAATTATAAATTTGATACTGAATTGTAATGGGAAAACCAGCCTTCCACCAGATAAAAGAGGTGGGGAAAAGGTATGTTTTTTGAGTTTTTTCATTAATTTTGCATTTAGAATATTTTGAAGGATTTTTTATGAAAAAACTGATTCTGATAATTATAGCATTCGTTGCGTTCTTCCAGCTCTCTGAAGCCCGTCAGCCCGCCCGCGGTTACCGCGGATTTATTGAATGGAGCAGCAGCGTGCGCAGCAATACATATCTAAAGCTGTCAGGCACAGATTTCACAGCCACATACCGGGAAACCACATTCTTCACAGGCGCGACAACCTCTCATGGCTATCAGATCAATCCTTTGTTCTTCATCGGTGCCGGCATCGGCATGGAAAAATGCGGGAAAACTGACTCATGGTTAATTCCCATCTTTGTTCAGGGCCGTGTAGACCTGAAACTGGGTAAATTCACACCTTTCGGAGATGTGAGGCTCGGAGCAAATCTTCGTAACGGTGCAGGTATTTATTTCTCACCCACAGTGGGCTATAGGTTCAACTGGGGAAGAAAAATGGGCATTAATCTCGGAGTAGGGCTCACGCTGGCCGGATACCGTGCTGACCACTATAAAGTTGAATGGGTAGATGAGAATAATTTAGAGATAGGTTATATTGAGACCAAGCACCACGTCAATCCATATTTCTCATTCCGCCTCGGAATTGATTTCTGATTTGAGGAAGATAGAATTTCAAGGGAGAACAAGAAAAGGATAAAGATGGAAAGTCAGACTCTGATAAAATACCGCGGTGTTGAAATCCGGCGCAATGAACATGTGGCACTCCGTGAAGTTGACCTCACAGTGGGTGCCGGAGAGTTTGTGTACCTCATCGGGCGTGTAGGCTCCGGAAAAAGTTCCCTGCTCAAGAGCCTGTATGCTGAAGTACCCGTCAGCACCGGACAGGCACAGGTGTTTGATTATGACCTCACCACCATCCGAAAACATGATATCCCATATCTGCGCAGGCGCATCGGCATTGTATTTCAGGATTTTCAGCTGTTGCCTGACCGTACTGCATATGACAATCTGGATTTTGTGCTGCGGGCCACTGGCTGGAAAAACAGCGCGGCGCGTCAGGACCGCATTGATGAAGTGCTCAAGCAGGTGGGTATGCAGACCAAGGCTTACAAGATGCCGCACCAGCTCTCCGGCGGAGAACAGCAGCGTGTGGTAATTGCCCGTGCACTGCTCAATAATCCGTCACTGATTCTTGCGGATGAACCAACCGGAAACCTTGACCCGGAAACCGGAGAACAGATTATGACCAATCTGTATGAAATATCTCAGACCGCCGGCGCAACCGTCATCGTGGCCACACATAACCTGGGATTCCCGGAACGTTTCCCCGGCCGTGTAATCCGGTGCCAGAAAAAACATTTGATTGAATGATGAATAAACTTATTGCCATATTCCTCCTCTTTATTCCCTTACTGTCCCGGGCCCAGAACCTGGATGTAAGATTTGGGAATGAAGCCAATGACACCACAGCCATCACCGCCATGCTGATGGAAGCTCAGAATCAGCGTTTCCCAAATCCTGAAGCGCGGGTAGCCTTCTTCGGACATAAATTTGAGGGGGTCCCATATGTGGCACACACACTGGAGGGAGAGCCGGAGATGCTCACTGTAATGCTGGACAGTCTGGACTGTACCACATTTGTTGAAACCGCACTTGCCCTGGCTTTTACTGCAGGAGAAAACCGCAGTTCATGGCGTGATTATATTTACAACCTCCGGAGAATACGTTACCGCGGCGGAGAAACTGACGGGTATCCCTCACGCCTGCATTACATTGCAGACTGGGCAGTGGATAATATCCACAGAGGAAACCTGACTGATGCAACCAACCTCTTTCCCAAGCACAACCATATGGTGCGCAGCATAGATTTCATGAGCCGCCATGCGGACCGTTACCCGGCCCTGGCAGACTCCGCCAATCTTGCCCGGATACGTTCAATTGAAAGCGGGTACCGCAATCACCGTTTCCCTTATATCAAGACTGTTGACCTGAGTTACAAACCTAATAAGGCTGTTTTCAGGAATGGAGATGTTGTGGCCTTTGTGTCCAATCTCAATGACCTGGATGTGACACACATGGGAATTATTGTCAGGGAGACACCAAACGCTGAGCCGTATGTACTGCACGCATCCTCCAGTAATGGAAAAGTTGAAGTTACCACACTGCCTCTTACAGAGTTTATGAAAAAGAACAGACAGTGGGTGGGGGTTCGTGTCTTCAGACTCAGGGAGTAAGAGCTTGTCCCATAAAATCTGTCAGAAAGTACAGGAGAACGTAAGAGCCATTCCTCCATTGGTGGGCCGGGGCATCAGTGTGCTTGTTACCCCGCGGCGTGATGCGGCATAACGGCGTGCCGGATTGCCATCAAACAGGCCTATGACCTCATTTACGGGGTCAATGATAAAGGCAACTATATTACCCAAGACCGGAGACCCGAACAGGCGGTAATCATTTGAGACAATATGACGCTTGAGCTTATAAAACAGCTCACCAACAGCACTGCCCACAAGCGGCGTGATGAAAATATCCTGAATTGAAGGGCGCTCCATGGTGGCCTCAATGCCAAACTCCCAGCCGACTGTTGAAATAAGGGCGCTGTATAACAGAGAACGGTAAAAATTGAAACCGTTGCTTCTTGCAGCCATAAAGTAAACCGCACCGGCGTAAGGGTGGAGCACATAATTGAAAATCTGATCATCCCCGTCCCATTCCGGACCCTGTTCAATCACATGCTGATACCACCTCCGGTACCAGGGAGTACTCTGGATGGTGGCGCGGTTCCAGTTTGTGGATCCCTCAGGAAGACATTCCAGCACCACAAGAGTTCCCACATATGCCGTGGTCAGTACACCGGTGTTGATCCACAGTCTTTTCCAGTCCGGAACATTCTCCGTCAGAGAGTAAGGCAGTGAGTATATGGAGGGAACAGTTCCGTGGCCCTTTATTCCGTAACGGGTCAGGGAATGAGTGTCAATTTCAACATCTTTAATCTCTGGAACCTTGGTTTCAATCTGAGGTTGAGCGGAGGGGAGTTGCACCACCTGAGCCGCTCTCACCGGCGTTATGGCCGTAAGCGTGAACAGTGTAAGAAGTATGCGGATGAATTTCATATACAGCTGAATTTTGGTGTGATGATATTATCTATATCATTAAAACACCTTTTCAGCCATAAAGTTTGTCACAGGCAGATATGGTTCAGCACAGAACTCTGAGGAAGTGAAAGATAAACAACATCAGCCGGTACATTACTGCCTGAGCACACAGCATTTGAAGTACATCCCTGCGGAAGCTCCATCCGGATTGGTTGTGCACCCACATTAATGAGACGGCGCAGACATTCACCTGCGGATGCCGCCATCTTTTCTGCCGCAGCCGTATCACTGCTGAAATTTACAATTACATCTACGGACCCCCAGGCCTTGAGCAGATTATCCACCGCACCCTCCGGACTCAGCGGGAGAGCACGCGCACTCAAAGCCTGTGCCGCCCTTGCTCCCGCTCCCGCATCAGAACAGCGGAATGCCACCCGGCAACCAGCCGCAGTGAAAGCACGTACAGTGCCGCTCACCTGAGCTGCTGAGACATCCTCACATTCAATGAGCACATGCAGTAACGGGATGGGGAGAACGGCAGTGCCCGGACGTTGCAGAGCGGTACTGCGTGAGGCCGGCCTCCTGACACCCCGCGCATACTCCTCCATCTTCCTCTCCAGATAATTATCCGCCATAGTATAAAATAATACTCAATTGATGAGAATATTTCACCTCAGCTCCACCGAAAGACCCATGGCAGATACCATACGGTAAAAAGTTGATATTGACGGAATTGTCAACCCACGTTCAACGCGTGAAACATAGCTCTTGTCTGCTCCTATTTTTTCCGCGAGTTCGGACTGAGTCATGCCCGCCTCTTTCCGGGCATCTAAAAGGATCTGTGCATTATATTCTTCCCAAGCCTGATTCTCAGCTTGTTTACGGCTCTCGGAACCTGGAATACCAAAGGTCTTATCAAGTTCTTCACTTACATTATATGTCTTCATTTTTGGATTCATAATATTCTTCTTTTCTCGTACCATGGCACAAAGTTAATAAAAGTTGTTTAATTATACAACAACCCCGGTTGTTTTTTGTTGAACTGTTTCTTTTAAGAGTAAAAAAATTAAATGCTCATATCAGAAATTATTTGTAACTTTGCAGGACCAAAGCAGAGGTACAGCGGATGGCGTCATAACGGCGCCACGGCTTTTTAAGTTTGCATCTTCTTAATCTTATATAAATGAATATCCTGCAGCTTTTTGCACCGGAAAACTACTCTCTGGCAAGTACGTTGATTCTGTACTCATTTGTAATTGCCGCCGGTATTTTTCTGGGGAAAATTAAATTCTTTGGAGTTTCGTTGGGAGTAACCTTCGTTCTCTTTGTGGGCATCCTGATGGGCCACTTCAAGTATGTTGTGGATCCCAATATCCTGAAATTTGTCAGGGAATTCGGCCTTATCCTTTTCATCTTCTCCATAGGTCTGCAAGTTGGCCCCGGCTTCTTCTCCTCATTCAAGGAAGGAGGCGTGCGCCTCAATGGCCTGGCACTTCTTGGAATAGGTCTCAATGTGGTGCTTGTGCTGATAATTTATTACACGGGCTGGATACGTGATGTGGGCGCCCTGGTGGGTGTGATGAGCGGTGCCGTTACCAACACCCCGGGCCTTGCAGCCGCTCAGCAAGCCATTTCCACCATGCCTGATGCAGCTGCAGATGCTGCCAATATAATGGCAAACGGTTATGCGGCCGCTTACCCTCTCGGTGTGGTCGGTATCATAATTGCTTTCTTTATTACAAAGGCCATCTTCCGCATCAACACCACCTCTGAAATCAAGAAAGTTGAGGAAGACCAGGAAGACAATCATCTCAAACCTTTCCTGATCAGTCTCAAGGTTACCAATGAGCTGGTCAACGGCATGTCAGTGCTCCAGCTCCATAACGTGGTGCAGACAAACTTTGTAATTTCCCGTATAATGGATGCTTCCGGCTCAATCCTCATCCCCAAGAGCAGCACCACCATCCATACCGGAGACCTTCTTCTGATAGTATGTTCAGCGGCAGATGCAGCCCGCTTTCAGGCAGTGATAGGTCCGCAGGTGGAAATGGACTGGGAGGCAACACCCGCACCCGTTTTCTCCCGCCGCATTGTGGTTACACGGAGCGAGTATAACGGAGTGGCTCTGGGCAGCCTGCGTCTCCACCAGGGATATCAGCTCAACTGCACGCGTGTGAACCGCGCGGGTATTGACCTGCTGGCAGCTCCCAATCTCCGCCTTCAGATGGGAGACCGCATCACAGTGGTGGGTAATCTTGAGGATATCAACCGTCTGGCAGACCGTCTGGGTAACTCCATGAAACGTCTTGACCAGCCCAACCTGATAACCATTTTTGTGGGTATAATACTGGGAATAGTTCTGGGCAGCATCAATTTGGGATATGACCTTAAGCTGGGCCTGGCCGGAGGACCGCTGGTTGTAGCCATCCTCCTGAGCCGCTTCGGATATAAGGCCAAGCTTGTCACATATACTTCATCAGCAGCGTCACTGCTGCTGCGAGAATTGGGCATCTGCCTGTTCCTTGCCTCTGTGGGCATTGCCGCCGGAGGTGAATTCGCTGCCACAGTATTCTCTCCTGAAGGTCTGACATGGGTAATCTGCGGTTTCATCATCACCCTGCTCCCGCTGGTGATTGTGGGATGTGTGGCGCGCGGTGTGTATAAAATCAATTATCTCACCATCATGGGACTTATGTCCGGCAGCTGCACAGACCCCCCTGCACTGGCTTTTGCCAACAACTCAACCGGTAACGACGCTCCTGCCGTGGCCTATTCAACCGTTTACCCGCTCACCATGTTCATGCGTGTGGTGGCGGCTCAGGTTCTTGTTCTGGCACTGTTATAGAATAAATAATACCATGACACAAGTTCCCGAAATTATAAATAACGGAGAGGTTAACAGCGCAGCTGCTGAGGAGCCTCAGGTACAGAAGGTGAAGTACCGCTCATCCCTGTTGGCGTGGGTGACAATACTGCTCACCGTCGGAGCGTGGGTGGTGCTGATGTGGTGGAACGGTTATGCAGCTGCAGTGACTGCGGCAGTGGCCATCGCGGTGGGATTCATATCTTTACCGGGACGTTCCGCATCAGCCAGAAACCTGGCAATCACCGGGATTATAGCCTCCACTGTACTGCTGGTAATAATACTTGCCTTTATAATAGTAATCAGGTTAGTACTGTCCCACGGCTGAGCGGCAGCTCAATGCGGAATGTGGTACCGGAAGCAGAAGACCGTGCCACATAAATCTTGCCGCCGTGGTACTGCTCCACAATGCGCTTGGCCAGGGTCAGGCCCAGTCCCCAACCTCTGCTCTTGGTGGTGAAGCCGGGGCTGAACACCCGCTTGAAGTTTTTACGCGCAATACCCTTACCGGTGTCCGATACCTCAATGCATGCCATTCCCGGATGAGCTTTCAGAAGCACATCAATGCGTCCGCGTCCGTTCATGGCATCCACGGCATTCTTTATCAGGTTCTCAACCACCCATTCAAGCAGCGGCGCACTGGCCATAACATCAAGTGGTGCCTTACTTTCATCCACAAACGTCAGTGTGATCTGGCCCGAGATACGTGTACTCATATAACTTACCGCTTCCCGGATCAATTGCTGCAGAGGAGTCGGTTCCATCTTGGGCTCTGAACCGATTTTTGAGAAACGGCTTGCAATGGTGCTGAGGCGGGATACATCCTTGTTCATCTCCGCCAGGGTTTCCCTGTCCACTCCCATTTCCGGAAGTAATTCCATCCATGCCATCAGGGATGAAATGGGAGTGCCGAGCTGGTGTGCAGTCTCCTTGGAAAGACCCACCCAAACCTTATTCTGCTCCGCCTTTTTGGTTGAAAGAACTGCAAAATATACCACAGCGATGAAAGCCAGCATCACCAGAAGCTGAATGTACGGGAATACACTCATGCGCTTGAGCAGGGTGGAGTCCTCATAGTACAGATACTGATTCACACCCGGAGTAATTTCAATTTCAATCCTGTTCTGGCTGCCCTTTAAATCATTAAGGCGGTTCTGGAGGAACTCCATGTTTCTCCCGCTCAAAGGGTCCTCTGGCTCAGGGAGCCGGAAATTTCTCTGGTCTAAGAGATTCCCCTGAGCGTCTGTGAGCAAGACAGGGATGGTGGTATTGGCCTGGATGATTCCTAACAGAAAGTCAATGTTTGTCTCCGAGGCATTGTCAGACACGGCGGATGTGGCCAGTTCACGTGTGGCTCCGGCCCAGATTTCCATTCTTTCACGCTCTGTGGTGGCAAGGTCGTTGATCAGGGATGATGAAAAGAACAGAAACACGGATACCACAGCAGCCGCAGCCACCAGAAAGGCCACGCGGCCATACCGTGTCAGGTCATAAAACTTCACCATTACTGCCTGTATATTAAACTGATTGAAGGAGTATCCACAAGTGTGCGGGCAGTCTGAGCCAGTTCCTCCACCGTAATGCGGCGCCTGCGCGCAATCATTTCCTCCGGATCCTCGCCGTGATAGAATGCCAGGGCCTGATTCACCGTTGAAGCCAGCATGTTCACATTGGAAAAACGGTGAGTGGCCTCAAAATTATTAAGGGTTCTGGTCAGTTCCTGGCCGGATATTTCCCCGGACACGCCTAACAGAGCCAGCTCCTGACGCATAAGCCGCTCAACCTCTTCACATGCTTCCTGACCGGGGTCTGCCACAAGGGCATTGAGCAGCAGAAGTCCCTCATGTTCGGAGCCGATGATGGAGGCATCAGCACTGGTAAACAGATGAGCGTACGGACCCTCCAGCAGATGTTTCTGGAAACGTCCGGAACGCCCGTAACTGAGAAGATCCGTAATGGTATCCGCCGCAAAATATTCCTCAGTACCATAAGCGGACATGGGAAAAGCCACAATCACCTGGGGCTGAGGTGCACGGCCTGTTATGGTTTCACGGATCAGCTCCCGTGGGAATCCCGGAGCGGGAACCTGACGCTTACGGACAGGGCGCCGTTCAATATCGCCGAACCATTTCTGCGCCATTGTGAAAACCTCATCTGCGCTGTAACGGGAATTGACCGTGAGGATGGCATTATTGGGAGCGTAATGACTGTAAAACCAGTCCTTGACATCCTCCATGGAAACAGAAGCTATATGCTCCGGAACAAGGCCGATTGTAGGCCAGGAATACGGATGGCTCTGATCATAAGCCAGACGTCTCAGATGGTGTGAGACATCCCCGTACGGCGCATTGAGGTAATTCTGCTTGAATTCCTCAATCACCACATTACGCTGAACGTCAAGGCTCTGCTGATTAAAGTCCAGCTGAAGCATGCGGTCACTTTCCAGAAACAGAGCAGTCTCTATATTCTGCGCCGGGAGAATATCGTAAAAATTGGTGAAGTCCGGGCTTGTCCAGGCATTGCTCTTGCCGCCGGCATTCTCAAGCTCGTTATTGAAAGACGGAACATTCACAGACCCTCCGAACATCAGGTGCTCAAACAGATGAGCCATGCCGGTGAGGGAACGCCGCTCATCACGGCTTCCAACATCATACAGCACATCCACCACGGCCATGCGGGCGCCCGGTGTACAAATGGCCTGCACTCGCAGGCCATTCGGTAGGGTTATAGAGGGAACTGCCATTGTCCGGTCTATACAGTAAATCAGTTAATTATCTGAGCACTGAGGATACGTACATCCTCCAGAGGACGGTCACCGGGAGCAGTCTGGACAGCCTCAATTCTGTCCACCACATCCATGCCGTCAATAACTTCACCAAAAACGGTGTACTCACCGTCCAGATGAGGAGCTCCGCCCACAGTGGTGTAAGCCTGACGCATCTCAGGAGTGAGCTGGTTACCCTGCTCGGCTGCAGCTCTCTGAGCCTGCTGTATCAGCTGATTCTGAAGGTTCTGCAGGCCCTGACGGTCACCGCGGCGCTGCATCTCCACAATGCTGTCTCTGTGCTGCACAGCCAGCTGATTGAATACCATACCGGCATGACGGTTACGCAGATTCTGCTCAAGCTGAGCCAGCTGGGGCTCCTCTATCACATTACCGGTAACGATATAAAATTGACTGCCGGAAGATTTCTTTTCAGGATTAACCTGGTCACCCTGCCTTGCAGCGGCCAGGGCACCACGCTTGTGAAAATGTTTGGGGTAAACAATTTCAGCATCAATTTTGTAATCAGGACCACCGGCACCGAGCTGCTGGCCGGGACGGGCATTGCGTGAATCCGGGTCTCCGGCCTGAATCATAAAGTCCTTTATCACACGGTGGAAAAGTGTGGAGTCATAATAATGCTCATTCACCAGGCGCACAAAGTTGTCACGGTGCTTGGGAGTATCTCCGTAAAGGAGTAAGGTGATGTCACCCATGGTGGTGCTCAGTTTCACCTTTACACTGGAGGTGTCAGGAGCGGGTGTGGTATTTTCAGTCATAGTTACAGTGGTGTTTTCAGTGTTATCCTTTGAGGCGCATGCAATCATGGCCGGGAGGAATAGCAGCAGTAAGGCTGCGTATTTAATCAGTTTCATATCAGGAAATAATCAGATGATGGAGCTTGGGCACAGGCGCTTGTACAGACGTCTGAAATTATCATCAGTACGGCACAGCACTGAGGCACGTTCAGTATAATCCGCCCCGTACAGTGCAGTCATCAGGTCCGGAAGATATTTGTGCTCACGGTCACGGTCAATGGCTCCGGCCACCAGACGGCGGACTGCCGGATCATAACCCTCAGCATCTATGGCATGAAGATAACGCGCTGCTGATGCCAGGAACTGTCCGCTCAAGTCAACATTTATCATGTTGTCAATCAGTGCCTCTATATCTTCAACTTCACATGTGCCTATGTTATTGGCCAGATACTCGTACGTGAGGAGCCCGTCCGGGTCCTTACGCAATTTTTTTATATGTTCTTCTGTCATGGATATTCAATGTTTTCCACAAAAATAACAACAAAAGCCCAATAATCCAAATTTCCGTGTCGGCGAGAACAATATATCTCAGCGTTCCAGGCGCTTACGGATAAAGCTGATAACAAAGTCAGCAAGCTCATCCATGGGCATGGCAGAGGAGTCCACGCTCAGGTGATACCCGTCAGCGCGTCCCCATTCCTTGTCCGTGTAAAAATTATAGAACTCACGGCGGAGCTTGTTCTTGCGGTCCCTCAGGGAGCGTGCGTTCTCCACCGTGTCAGCCTCTCCACGGGCCATGATACGGCGCAGACAGTGCTCCTCAGGGGCGTGGACAAATATGTTCACCAGCTCCGGAACATCACGCAGAATATAATCCGCGCTGCGTCCCACAATAACGCACGGGCCGTTCTGTGCCAGTTCATGAATGAAGTCACACTGAGCGTTATAAATATCGCCGCCTCCACCGCCGCTTCCGTGTCCGAACCATCCTCCGGGATAGTAACCCATGGAGAAGGGAATAATTCCGGCCAGCATGTGCGGCGGTTTTTCATCGTTCTCACGTGTATAGGCAAGATTGAAGCCGGCGCGCTCCGCGGCCTTGACCAGAAGCATACTGTCATAGAACTCTATTCCGAGTTTTTCAGCAATGGTCCGGCCAAGGTCACGGCCGCCGCTTCCGAAACTGCGGCCTATCGTTATCACAAATTTTTCCGGTAACGCCATCTTTTACAGATTATTTCTTCTTGGCAGTCTTCTGGTGCTCGATATTGTACTGCTCAATATTCTTACGCATTGAATTGAGTTCCTTGTTGAGGGCCTCAATTTCATGACCCTGGTTGGTAATGGTGAGCAACAGTGAATTGAGCTCTTCATTATCTACCTGTGAGGGGAATTCCTCCTCAACACGCATCAGGAAGTCCGCCAGAACATTCATGTAATTGGTGAATGCGGCAAATGGTGTCTCATACGGGCTGAACAGGGCGTGGAGAGAACCGTCGGCCTTGCGCTTGGTGCTCATGTAAAAGAAGTTATCACATGCCTGAAGACGGTGCCAGTCCTGAATCAGAGAGCGGTTATTGCACTGGCGTACACGTTCACCCACAGAGTAAAGCTTTTCAAAAGCCTCACGCTGCAGTCTGTTACCGAGCCATGCGGATGTATCGCGTGCCTCGTCAGCGGCAGAGATGGGGTGTACCACGCTCAGCTCTCCCACCGGTTTAATCTTGGAGATTGCCTCGCTCGGTGTTACAAACTCAATTCCTCGTTCCTCCGCAAAGCGGGGCAGAGCCTCCAGGAAAGCGAATATACCGGTGGTGGCAGGCTGGAGGTCTCCGAATGTATCAAGGTTCAGATACACATTTATTATCTGCTCCTCAGCAGGTGTGGAGGCAATCCAGTCCATGTACTTGTCCGCAGTCAGGGGGAACTCACTCCATGAAGTGTCACTGAAGCGGAAGGCAATATCATCACTGAGCTTACTGTTACGCAGCAGCAGTTTCAGCTTGGGCGCTGAGGCTGCGGTGTAAACATAGTTCGGGGACTTCCAGCCCAGGATATGTTTTGCACCTTCAGTGAGGCAGCCCTTGAAACCCATGGCGGCAATCTGAGGTGCCAGGTCATCAAAGTATATCAGTTCTGTATTACGGAGCACCTTGGGCTTGACTCCGAATCGGTTCTTGAGCAGGCTGCATGTGGCTTCAATCTGCTGGGCAAATTCCTCCGGGTCTGTGAGTGAGGCCAGGGAATAAGCATACGGCTGGGCCACAAGTTCCACACAGCCGGTGTCAACAAGTTTCTTGAGCAGTTCAGGAAATTCCTGTACCCATGTCTCAAGCTGCTCAAAGGCAGAGCCTGACACGGCAATGGAGCATTTGAATTTACCCTTGCCGTTCTCAATCATTTTCAGCAGGGTCTCGGCGGCAGGGATATAACTCTGACGCGCAATGCGTTCCATGATGTCTTCGTTGAGGAAGTCATCATAGTAGAAGTGGTCGCGGCCGATGTCAAAGAAGCGGTAACGTTTCAGACGGAACGGCTGATGAATTTCAAAATTGAAACAGATAGCTTTCATTTTTGTATAATTATTCTGTGGTCCCCATTGCTCAGCCGCGTCCGAGAACCTTGTTATATATGTTAATTACTTTCTGACCGGCCTTGTCCCATGTGATTTTAGAGACTTCTTCCAGGCCGTCCTCCTTGAGCTGCTGGTACAGCGCGGGATATGTTATGATTGAGTGCATTGCGTCTGCCATGGCGTCAATATCCCAGTAATCTGTCTTTATGACATTGTCCAGGATTTCAGCGCATCCGCTCTGCTTGGAGATTATGCTCGGGACGCCCATCTGCATGGCCTCCAGAGGTGAGATACCAAAGGGCTCGCTCACACTGGGCATCACATATACATCAGAAGCCTTGAGCATCTCATACACTTCCTTGCCCTTCTGGAATCCGGGGAAATGGAAACGGTCCGCAATTCCGCGCTCTGCGGCAAGGGTTATCATCTTTTCCATCATGTCTCCGGAACCGGCCATGACAAAACGTACGTTAGGACAGTTACGAAGCACCTTGGCGGCTGCTTCCACAAAGTACTCCGGACCTTTCTGCATGGTGATACGTCCCAGGAAAGTAATTACCTTCTCCTTGGTCTTGCGCGGGTTCTCAATCTCCAGCAGTTCCTTGTCAAGGGGAATTACGGCGTTGTGGACTGTGGTAACCTTGGCCGGGTCTATTCCATAATGGTCAATGACGGTGCGGCGGGTGAGCTCACTCACTGTGATTATATGGTCAGCATGTGTCATGCCGTCCTTTTCAATTCCGTACACAGTTGGATTGGGTTTCCCGCGTGAGCGGTCATACTCTGTGGCATGTACATGAACCACCAGGGGCTTGCCTGTGACCTGCTTGGCATGTATTCCGGCCGGATATGTGAGCCAGTCATGGCTGTGGATTATGTCAAAATCCAGCGTGCGGGCAATCACACCGGCAGTGATGGAGTAATTGTTTATTTCCTCCAGGAGGTTGTCAGGATATTTTCCGGAGAACTCAATGCATCCCAGGTCATTGGTGCGCATGTAATTGAAGTCTGCGTAAATATGGTCTCTGAGGCGGAAATACAGGTCAGGATCCATTACCTTTCCTATACGTGACTCAACGTAATCCCAGCTTACGTCGCGCCATGCCACCGGCACCTGGCTCGTTCCGATGATACGTGCAAAACTTTTGTCCTCATCACCGTAAGGCTTGGGAATCACAAATGTTATATCCATATCACCGCACTCCCACATGCCGCGTGTCAGGCCGTAACTGGCCGTTCCGAGTCCTCCCAGGATATGAGGTGGGAATTCCCACCCGAACATTAAGGCTTTCATCTTTTGCGTTTATGTTAATTGGTGGGTAATCAAATTTCAAGTCGTTTAAGTGTGCGCAGGGTTCTGAGCACTTCTGCCACATTGGTGGCGTGTGAAACGGCACCGCGGCCGGTGTAAGGCGGGTTGCCGTCATACAACTGGCTCAGAGAGGCTATGCACCCCTGTGTCATTTCATCCTCAAAGCCGATGAGCATACGGTCTATATACCCCACACCGCTCATTCCGAACACTCTCAGGTATGCGTCAGCATAAAAACCTATGAGCCACGGACGGGCAGGGCCGTTATGCATGGCAAACTCGCGCTCCTCAGGTGTGCCCAGGTAATTGGGCCGGTAACCGTAACTTCGCGGGGAGAGGGTGCGGAGGCCTTTGGGCGTGAGGAGTTCTCTTGAAACCACATCCAGTACGCTCTTGCGCTGGCGGCGGTCAAGGGGGGAATAGTCAAGCCCGATGGCAATGGCCATATTGGGACGTACGGACGGGTCTGCATATGCCCCGTCAACGTAATCGTACAGGTATCCGCTCTCGTTCAGGAAGGTATCCACAAACGGTTTCTTCATCTTCTCTGCCTGAGCCAGCCATCTGTCACGCACTTCCTGCAGGGCTTCATTGCCTTCCAGCATGGAGGCGCCGAACATCAGGGCGTTATACCACAGGGCATTGAATTCAACCAGGCGGCCGCTGCGTTTAACCACCGGGGCGCCGTTGAGGGTGGAGTTCATCCATGAGACTGCCTGCAGGTGTCCGTCTGTATCCAGCAGACCTGTCTCTGCATCCACATACAGATTGGGATGTCCACCGCGCAGGATATTGTCAATCAGTGTGGTCACGGGCTGCGCGTAACGCTCCGCCGCGGCGGCCACTCCGTAATTTCTTGCATACTGCTGTATGGCCCATATTGCCCACAGCGGTATATCCGGGTGCTCTATGCCGTGGATGCGGCCGGAGAGTTCTCCGGTATCTGAGTAACGCAGGAGCGCCTTCAGGGCTGTGCCCATGATGGCCTCGTAATCCGCTTTATGGTCAATGGCCAATGTGAGGCCGGGAAGTGCCATGAAGGTATTGCGCGCCAGGATGGTACCCCAGGGGAATCCGGAGATGAGATACATTCCCTCGCCGCGGCGGATATAGAACTGTTTGGCTGAGCTCTTCAGGCAGTTGAAGAAGCTGGAGCGGGGTGTGCGGCTGGCAATCTCCTTCTGGTACATCTTGGTCAGTGTACGGGGGGATACCTCACTGATACCGGCGCTGAAAATGAGGCTTTCACCCACCTTGATGGGCACCTCAAAGTATCCCGGAACCCAGAGGTCCTCTGTATATGGAACACCGCGCTCCATATCCTTGACATATTCAATCCCGTTATACCAGTTTGGCTCGTTCACCCATTCACACTTGCGGTTGAACTGCATGTAAAGGGTGGGGAAACCGTCATACATACAGGTGGCGATACCGTTGGGAACGTTCTTGATTTCCTTGTTGACCGCATCATTGGCCACACAGAGGCTGTTGACCTCACGGAAAGCCAGGAAGGGACGGAAACGCAGGGTTGTGGGGGAATGGGCTTCAACCAGAGTATAGCGGATCAGGATGCGGTTTTCCTCTGAGATGAAAATCTTTTCTTTGGTGAGGATAACACCGCCCACACGGTATGTCATGCGTGGAACATCCTCACAGTCAAACTCACGGATATACTTGTGACCGTTGGGACTGTACACGCCGCCGGAGTAACGGTGAATACCCAGGTTGAAGGGCGCTCCATGCTGGATTACTGTCTCATCCAGTGATGACAGCATCACATGACTCTTGCCTCCGAGCTCCTCTATGGGTATCACAAGCAGACCGTGCTGCTTGCGCGTATTACAGCCCACCAGGGTGGTGCAGTGATAAGCGCCGGCCTGATTGGTCCTGAGCATCTCCTTGGGGAGGGACTGCTCAAGATTTATCAGCAGGTTCTTATCAAATTTTAAATAACTCATTTTGGTTTCAGGATTATTTGGTGTGTTTTATATTCTTAGTCTTTGATAGAGATACAAAATTATAACATTGATAGTTTATGAACAAATTTAATGCGGTGTTTTTCATAAAACCTGCCCAATAACATATTTCCGGGTGAATAATTATCAATTTTGGAACAGATAATGAGCGCGTGACAGAATTTTCCGTATATTTGCACCAAACATAAAGACATGTACCGTACACTCCGCCGTCTCAGAATAGTTATAGCGCTGGTTGCCATGGGCATACCGGCCTGGGCGCTTTTGGCCGGTTATGAAACTGTGTTTTTCCATATGCAGGTGCTGACCGCTCTCATTTCCGGCTCCCTGCTCTGCCTGATTTTCTGGCTGGCCGCCACCTTCATTTACGGCCGGATATACTGCTCCACCGTCTGCCCCCTGGGAACGACCATGGACTGCAGCGGTACAATCTGGCGTCTTGCGGCCAGACGCCGCAAGGATTTCCGATGGCACGCTCCGGTGCGCGGAATCAGGATGGCTTTTCTGATTCTGGCGCTGGTGCTCATACTGGTGGGAGGTGCCATGCTCCCCACTCTTCTGGACCCGTACTCTGCTTACGCTGTGATGGTTGACCAGCTCATCGGAGTACCGCTCCACGGAATGCTCGGCCGCAGGATTGCTTTCTCACTCTCAGCCATGGGCCTGGCAGTTGCATACTTCCTCATTATTGTCATATGTACCCGGCGGCGCGGACGCCTGCTGTGCAATACTGTCTGCCCTGTCGGATCTTTACTGGGTCTGATATCCTCACATTCTGTATTCCATGTGGAAATTAACCCGGAGAAATGTATAAACTGCGGAGAATGTGAGCGCGTCTGCAAGGCGGAATGTATTAACCTGACGGACTTTACGGTGGATGACTCACGCTGCCTGATATGCTTTGACTGCATGGAGGTATGTCCCAATGACGCCATCAATTACCGCACCGGCCGCCACAGGCTCCGCATGCCCCTGATGCAGCCGCTGGATACTCCCAAGATGGCAGAACCCACAGAAATTGAAAAATCATGAAACAATACCTTGACCTGCTCAATCATATCCTGGAAAACGGTGTGGAAAAATCTGACCGCACCGGTACCGGAACCGTCAGCACATTCGGTTATCAGATGCGCTTTGATCTCAGCAAAGGTTTTCCGCTGCTGACCACCAAGAAACTACACCTCAAGTCCATCATTCATGAGCTGCTGTGGTTTCTGGCCGGTGATACAAACGCACGCTCACTGCAGGAAAGGGGCGTACACATCTGGGATGAATGGGCAGACCCTGAGACAGGAGAACTCGGGCCCGTTTATGGCGCACAGTGGCGCTCATGGCCGGACGGACACGGAGGCGTGATTGACCAGATCAAAGAAGCCGTCAACACAATAAAGAATAATCCGGACTCACGGCGTATTGTGGTGAGTGCATGGAATGTGGCGGATTTGCCGCGCATGGCACTGGCTCCATGCCACGCACTTTTCCAGTTCTATGTGGCAGACGGAAAACTGAGCCTGCAGCTTTACCAGCGCAGCGCGGACTGCTTCCTGGGCGTACCGTTCAACATTGCTTCATACGCACTGCTCACCATGATGATGGCTCAGGTGTGCGGCCTCAAGCCCGGCGAATTCATCCACACCCTGGGCGATGCCCACCTGTATTCCAATCATCTGGAACAGGCCCGCTTGCAGCTCCAGCGTACACCCCGCTCCCTTCCGCGCATGCTCATCAATCCTGACGTCAAGGACATATTTGATTTCAAATATGAGGATTTCACTCTGGAAGGATATGACCCGCATCCCCACATAAAAGCACCTGTGGCAGTATGATACACCTCATTGTAGCCACAGACCTGGGGCGCGCCATTGGTGCCGGTGGAAACCTGCTCTATTTCCTCAAGGAAGACATGCGCCACTTCAAGGCCCTCACCTCAGGAAATACCGTCATAATGGGACGCAAAACATTTGAGAGCCTCCCCAAAGGAGCTTTGCCAAACCGACGCAACATTGTCATAACCGGCAATAAAGGCTGGAGCGCACCGGATGTGGAAGTGGCCGCAAGCCCTGAGGAAGCACTCCGCCTGGCTGCCACAAGCTCTGCGGACGTATTTGTCATCGGAGGAGGAAGCATATACACAGCCATGCTCCCGCATGCAGACATCCTTGACATAACGGTGGTACACAGCCGCGCCACAGCCGCAGACACCCACTTCCCCATCATCAACCCCGTCCAATACACCGTCACCGCCATCCGCCCCATCCCCTCCGCCACCATCCTCACCCTCCGGAAAAATAAGTAACAGGTTTGTAACACGGGATCGGTATTCTTTGCTTATCTTTGTGGCATATCTAAAAAAATGTGAGCATGGACGGTCAGATTATTGAATGTGTGCCCAATTTCAGCGAGGGTAACAATATGGAGATTATCAACAGTATCCGCGCGGCCATTGAAGAGGCTGCGCCGGTACGGGTGCTTGATGTTGACCCCGGCGCTGCCACCAACAGGACGGTGATGACTTTTGCGGGCGCTCCGGAGGATGTGGTTGAGGCTGCTTTTGCGGGCGTCAAGCGTGCCGCGGAGTTTATTGATATGAGTAAGCATCACGGTGCCCATCCCCGCATGGGGGCTACTGATGTGCTCCCCCTCATTCCTGTGGCCAATATTTCTCTGGAGGAGTGTGCGGAGCTGGCCCGGAAGCTGGCTGAGCGCATTGCTTCAGAGCTTGAAATTCCCTGTTATGCTTATGAGGCTGCCGCGCTGAAAAAGGAGCGTAAGAACCTGGCTGTCTGTCGCCGGGGTGAGTATGAGGGGCTTTCTGCCCGCATGGATGATCCTGCTGAAGCTCCTGATTATGGCGCCCGAGCTTTTGACAGCAAGATGGCACGTACGGGTGCAACTGCCGTGGGTGCACGTGACTTCCTCATTGCGGTCAACTTCAATCTCAACACCACCAGTACGCGCCGCGCCAATGCCATTGCTTTTGACGTCCGGGAAAAAGGGCGCCCTGCCCGTGAAGGCGGTAAACTGACCGGCAAGCCTCTGATGGATGAGAACGGCAAGCCTATCATGATTCCCGGAACTCTGCCGGGGACCAAGGCCATCGGCTGGTTCATAGATGAATACGGCATTGCCCAGGTGTCCATGAATATTACGGATATCCGCAAGACTCCGCTCCACAAAGCTTTTGAGGAGGTGAGCCGGGCGGCGGCTGCCCGCGGCCTGCGTGTCACCGGTACTGAGATTGTGGGGCTGGTTCCTGAAAGCACTCTCATTGACGCCGG
>CAZNBD010000027.1:21155-23830 GCA_964571405.1 uncultured Bacteroides sp.
ACCATGGTTGCCAATCTGTCCGCCCACAAGCCCGGTTGGGATGAGCGCTGGGAGGAGTTCTCTGTCATTGCCGAGAGGGGGCAGGAGATTATGAACCGCCTGCTGGATCTGGTGGACCGTGACACTGAGGCCTTCAACTTGATTATGGAGGCTATAGGAATGCCCAAGGGCACAGAGGCTGAGCGCCGGGCCCGTGCTCTGGCCATGGAGAAAGCCACTCTGCACGCGGCTCAGGTGCCTCTGGAGACTGCCCGCACGGCCTGTGAGGCCTTTGAGGTGCTCAGGGAGATGGTTCTCAAAGGTAACCCGGCTTCTGTAAGTGATGCAGGGGTGGGGGCCGCTGCCGTCAGGGCCGCTGTTATCGGAGCCGCTATGAATGTTCACATAAACGCCCGCTCTTTAGAGGACAAAGCCGCCGCGGAGGACCTGTGCCGCCAGGCGGATGAACTGATAAACCGGGCCAAGGCCGATGAGGAAGAAATCCTCAATACCGCCTGGCTGAAAATTAAATAAATAAAGCTAATAAACACATATAATTATGGCAAACTGGTTTGAATGTAAAGTAAAATACGATAAGACTCAGGAAAACGGATCAATAAAAAAGGTTACGGAGCCTTACCTGGTTGACGCCCTGTCATTTACAGAGGCTGAAGCACGCATCACAGAGGAGCAGCGCCCCTTCATCTCCGGTGAATTTACCGTTGACGCGGTGAAGCGCACCAAGATTGCTGAGATTTTCTTCTATGAAGGCGCGGACCGCTGGTATATGGTCAAGGTGGGATTCATCACCATTGATGAGAAAACAGCTGTGGAGAAACGCACCATACAGCAGATCCTGGTACAGGCATCCAACTTCAAGGAAGCCCTGGAACATTTCACCAAGGGCATGGAAGGCACCATGGCAGATTATGAAATTGTCCAGATCTCAGAGACCCCTCTGATGGACGTTTATAAAATGGCCGTAAAGGACTGATTCAAATGAATATAGCCCGAAACATTGAAGAAATTAAAGCGACCTTGCCGGCAGGGGTGGAACTTGTGGCCGTATCAAAGTTCCACCCGGCCGAGGCCGTTGCCGAGGCGTACGCCGGAGGGCAGAGAGCCTTTGGAGAAAGCCGGGTGCAGGAGCTGACATCAAAGGCCGCATCCCTGCCCGGTGATATACGCTGGCACTTCATCGGGCACCTGCAGTCAAACAAGGTCCGTCAGCTGCTGGCTGTTCCCAACCTGGCGCTGATTGAAAGCATAGACTCTGAGCGCCTGCTCACAAAAATTGATAACGAAGCGGCCGCTCTCGGCATAAACGTCCGGGTACTCATGCAGGTACATGTGGCTGCGGAAGAAACCAAATTCGGGATGCTCCCGGAGGAATTTTTAGATTATTTCCGGAGGCGTGAATTTGAGAAACTCAAGGCCACGCATCTCTGCGGCATAATGGGAATGGCATCCAATACAGATAATCAGGCCCGCGTACGCACTGATTTTGAACACATTGCAGAGCTCCGGCGTCAGGCACTGAAAATCGCGCCGGACCTGCGCGGATTTGACACCGTATCCATGGGCATGAGCCATGATTACCCCCTGGCCATCAGCTGCGGCGCCACCCTCGTACGCGTCGGCACCGCCATCTTCGGAGACCGCACATACTGAATGTGGGGTTTCCAAAGAAATATAACCCTCAGAAAATTATGAGAATGAGAGAGTATTTCAAGGTAGTAATATTGCTCATGGGAATCATCATATTCCATGAGTCCGGGTGGGGATTTTTTCTGGAAAGATTTGGGCCGAACGGAGAAGAATTGGATATTCTCGGGCCGGCAGTTTTTAGTAAAACCACTTTCAATCAAGATCATAGCACCACCACAGAAGACTCTCTTGTCACAATTGACTTTTCCACGGATGAATTTGATCTTAAGAAATTAAGAGATTTTTGTGTCTATCGATTTTCTGAAATGTGCAGGGAGAAAATGTCCGATCAGGACTTAGAATCAATTGTGTTTTTGGGGACGTCAGAAATTTCTCTTGAAAATTTCAGAATACCTGCTTCAAGGGGAAATAACGGGAATGATGAAAATTCTTCTGAATACATTCCATTCAGTTATTATCCATTATATGAAAATTGTAATGTCAACTCCCTCATTGATTCAAAAAAGATATTATTGCAAGTAACCGCCTCATATTCCATAGATTTGTATTTTGTTATAATAGAAGCCTTGATTCCAATAAGAGAGCAAAACTCTACATATCTGCGAGTAGCTCAGGCATACATCTTTGCTCCTCAAATTGATTATCACGAAAAAGGAAAAGGCACAGAGGAAGAATCAATCTTATTGAGACATTGGGGTCATGGAGATTTAATGGACTCTGAAGGATACGCTAATTACTTATTATGCTATTTTCATCCTGCACTTTATGAATTCTATGATCATCCAATAACCCAAGTGACATTCAATGAATCAAACATTCCTCATAAAATAGAGGACTTGTTTAAACCTATCCAGGGAGAAATCATCCGCGCCGATTTGGATTTTACCCCAAAATTTGACAATGAAGAATGAACTTCTTCAGGAATGATCAGTAATAGATATCGTCCCTTGTCAATTGATTGTAAGGAATCAGCCGCAGAAAAGTTGTAAAAAGATTTTGTAATTCACGAATAATGATTAACTTTGCGA
>CAZNBD010000028.1:0-23767 GCA_964571405.1 uncultured Bacteroides sp.
GGGTTAGCCTTGGTAATTGAAGCGGGAGATGGTTATGCGTTCTCCGGTGTGGGTGAGGCGGGTGCGGTATGTGCGGACGTCGTTTCCGTTTTTGATGCGTATGTTTACGTATCCACCGTTGGGTGCACGGTCGTCGATGCGGTACATGTTTACGTCTACCTGGTACGTTCCGTGCATTGGGTTTGACCAGAATACGTTTTCTACGGCTGTGTTGGCGGGTGTTCCTCCCTCGCGGTTATCTACGTCAAGCTGTCCTCCGGTGCGGGGGTCGTTTGTGTTTCTGAAGCTGATTTCTACACCGTTGGGCTGGATTACATGAACGTCAACATCCCCGGGGAAATCCCATTCAATGGTTACACGTATCTCTCCGTCAGAACCTTCATCTGTACGGACGTCCGGTGCCGGGTCCGGCTCAGGCTCAGGTTCCGGCTCGGGTTCAGGTTCGGGCTCGGGGTCTTCAAGTGCGGGTTCATCGTACACGGGAGGTTCAGGGTATTCCTGCTGGGGCATGGGTGCCTGAGCCACTTGCTCTTCTCCGGTACAGCTGTGGCAGCGGGTCATTAAGAGCAGGCATATGAGGAGGATAAATGCGCCTGCGAGTATTCCTTTAAGATGATTGTTCATAGCGTTTAATGGTGATAATCATTTACGGTTGATAATCAATGGTATCAACCACTACTTCCTGTCCCTCATGTGTGAGGTTGACGGTGTGGCGTGTCTCCTGTCCGTTTACCTGAATGACAACGAGGACGGGACCGCCGTTTCTGCCACCCTCGCGCGTGCCGAAGTATTTGACCTTTACTACATAACGCCCTGCCGGTGCGGTTTCCCAGAATACATTTTCAACCGCGGGATGACCGTGGCTGCCACCGTCAAGGTTATCAGTATCAAGATAGCCGCTTGTGCGAGAACGCCTGTTGGCAAAATAGATTTCGTTACCTCCGGGTTCAATTACATGAAGGTCAATGTCAGAAGGAAATTCCCAGGCCATTGTCACCTTGAGGACGCCGTTGCCGCCGTAGTCATTGGCATCAAAGTCTTCTATTTCTTCTTCAGGCACCACGGCTTCCTCCTCCGGGCCGATGCAGCTGTGGCAGCGGGTGAGGAGCAACAGGCAGATGAGGAGAATGAATGCTCCGGCAAGGAGGCCTTTAAGTACATTATGCATGATTGAGTGTGTTAATTGGTTTGTACTGAGTGTGTAATCAAGAGAGGAAAGTCAGCACACCTGCCAGTCCCAGAATCTGGATGAACAGAAATATGGGAACTACAATGTAAAAGACTTTCTTGTTGGTCTTATGGTTGAAGAAGACCATTCCGGAGAGGGAACCGAATGCACCGAGAAGAACCGTAGGTATGAAGAGGACCCATTCCGGGATGCGCCACTTGCCGTAAGTGGCCAGGTGCTTGTCATACGCAAAGAGGGCAAAGCCCAGGATGCACATGATGTATATGAATGGCGCCAGGCCAAAGAAAAGATTGTTATGAATATGGTACATAATTGTCTTGGTAATATGATGTAATCTAAAGAATTAGAAGAGCACGGGTATATCCCAGAGAACTTTCATCAGCACAAAGAAATAACCGGTGAGAGCCACGAGTGCAGCTCCGGCCAGTGCTATTTCTCCTGCAATGTGCCACCAGGGCTGGGGGCCGGTTACTTCCACGAGTTCATATGCCTTTTCATCCTTTTCAAGAGTGAAGGGGATGCGGGGGAAAGTTCTCTGTGGGCTGTACAGCTCAACTTCCATGGGTCCGGGAACCTGGAAGACATCTGATCCGAAGAGGGTCTGTCCGGCAGGATTGAGGGTGTCAACCTGGCGCTTGCCGTTCTGGTTCAGAATGGCAGTGGCTCCGGCAGCGGGGCGGTTGCCCAGGCAGACAACCCGGAGGGACATGTCATCAAGGGATGGTTCATCAGAGTACGGGAGCTCAAATACATACTCCACAATCTCAGGAGTCAAATCATACCTGGCGGAATTGGCCTGGTTGGACCCATCCCATACAGTCATGGTATTACCTCCGACCATGTGGAAAGGTCCAACAGCCCCCTCACCATTAGTGAGGAAAGCACCTGTGCCGGCACCGTCACCGAGGTCAAGAATTACCGGGTAATTGGGGAGGACCATGCCGTCAGCGTTGACCACACGGACAATGGCGTCAAAGTTGATAACGGGCGGAGTGTCAAAGACAAAGTCAAATTCAACCGTACCGTCAATGGCATTCTTGACCACGGCCTGGTCACGGACCTTGACCTCAATGTTGAAGCCGTTTTCAGGAATATCAAAGCCGGTTGTAACCAGACCGTCAGCGTCCGTGAGGAGGTTCATCACTCCGTTGGGGGTGAGAATGGAAACGGGCTCGGCCGAGCGTGGGGCACCGTCACCGCTTACGCGCACCAAAACATTGCAGCGCGGAATGACGGGAGTGGTGGATTCAAATATGAACTCGTTTGTACTGTCCTTGTACAGCACTTTCTTCTGAGAATTGCCGCGGAAGGTAACAGTACATTCCTCACCTTCAAACCATGGGAGCTGGCCGGCAGAAACACCGAACTGCAGGGGAAGGACAGACTGGCGCTTGTGATACACCAGATGAGCGGTCTCTCCGTTTATGGGCTGGCCGTCATGGCGGCAAACCACGCGGAAGGGAACAAGCTCAGTGACATCAACATCAATGTTGGTGGTATCCTCTTTCAGGACAGTTACACGTTCTGTCCCGGTTGGGCCGTCCTGAACTGTGATGGTGCTACCGGCGGGAAGCTGACCAAAGCTGAAGAGACCGTTTTCATCAGTGACCTCATCCACCCAGGCTGTACCCTGGAGGCGGCGGAAAGGCCTGGCGGGCACACGCTCACCGTCTATGCTGAAACTAACAGTAATTTCATTTATCTTGGCATCAAGGGTGGGATCCTTGATGGTTCCGGAAGTGCCACGTTTGAAGTTGGCGAACCCCCAACCGGTGAGCTTGACTTCCACATCCTGCCCCGGACGGTGACGCACAAAAACAAAATCCTCATTGGGATAAGAGAAGACCTGCTGGAGGATAGCCTCCTTGCCGGGAAGGTTTTTGAGTGCACGCTGCTTGAGCTGATCCAAGAGGCGCAGTGCTGCCACACGGTCCGGCTCAGCCGTCATTGTCAGTTTGGTCCAGCCGTCCGTGTCCGGAACGCTCCAGTAATAAGAGGAGTGGGTGACATAAACCGGCGCAAAATAATCTGCATCCTGCCCCATGAACTGGCGGATACGTGTATTGGCGGCATCCCGCACATTCCAGGAAGCCACTTGCCAGTGGACTTCAGCGGAGGGTACTTCTTTTATTTTAGGCATATATGGTGTTTTTCTGTTTTTAATTGGTGATGATATGGTTGGCTTCCGGAGGTAAGTCACGGATATTGTTGATGCGAGCGGCAGCACGTTCCACGCGGTTACGCATCTCCCGGGTATTGAACTCACCCAGGTTGTCCCGGAGAGGTCTGAGGCCGTTGCTGACCACACGCTGCCTCAGCCCGGGATTATTCTGCAGGCGCGGGTCATTGGGCAGATTCTCAAGGTAATCCGAGAGCTTGGTGCGCTGGATTTCCAGATAACGGCGTCTGCCCTCACCGAGGCGGATATTGACTCTGTCCTCATCCAGGGTGGTGTTGAGCCAGTTCAAGGGGTAAATGTCAGGGAGGCGCCGTCTGGCCTCAATGAGTTCCCGGCGGCGGCTGTGCTGTGACTGTCTGAACTGAGCGTCATTGGCAAGCTGAAGATTCCACACCAGGCCCTCAGGTGAAAGACGGATGATAATATCAGAAGTGGGGATCATGGTGCGGAGGCTGAAAGCATAAATGTCATTAATGACGCGGCGGTCATTAATCAGCTCCTGATATCTCGGGTTATGGCGCACGTTGGGGCAAGAGTCCGCAATCACTTCCAGGCCGGCATACATGGGACCAACGGAGGAGGAAGCCGTAGGGCGGGGTTCTGTGTAAGAAGTGCGGAATGCACTGCATATGAGGGAGTCCATAACGGCGAAGCTGCCGTTGGCAAGGGAATCCCGGAGGCTGTTCCGCTGGTTCTGTGTCAGTTCAGAAGCTCCGGAAATAATATTGAGACCCTCCTGGAAGCGGTTCACATCCCAGCCGGAGCGGAGAACATTGCAAATTTCGGCAATGGATGACGCTTTTTGGTTGTATAGCTCAGTGTTGCTTGTTTGGTCTGAAGAAATCTCAGCTCCGTCACCACCACCAAAAATGAGTCTCCAGCCAAGAGCTATGAGGGCGACCAGAATTCCGACAACGAGTAATAATTTAAGAAATTTCATTGTGATAATTTTGTATTATCTTCAATATCATCAGATTCCGTTATCCAGGAAATACTCGCTGATAAACCCGCTCACGGAATCATAACAGAGGATGCCAGTGGCGCAGCCTCCGATGAAGAGCCAGAAAAGAACAATGAGCACGAGGAGCCAGCGGGCAGCCTTGAAGCCGGAGGACATGTAAGGCTCCTGCTTGAAGCCGATTGTTGAGAGGAAACGGCTGAGGATACCCTTACCTGATTTGCCGGAAAAGTCGGCATCATAATAAGATTCATCCTTGATGTTATTGCAGCCGAGAGGCTCGCTCTCAAACCTGGCGGGCGCACCCACTTCCACAGTAATCATGTCAGAAGGGCCCAGGGGGAGGAGGATGGTTCCTGTGACAGGGCCGTTATTTTCCTTGGCAGCGAACTCAATGGATGACATGAAGCACATGTCAGTTCCGTCCTTGGTTTTCTGGAGAACGCTCACGGGATATTTGGCCGCCTTTTCAGAGGCCGGCAATGTGATTCTAACCTCGCAGGCGAGGGGGGATACAGACCCGGCTTTGGGGTGGGGCGGAGCGGGGGTATTGCGGCGCGGTTTGGGCTTGTCGGCGGTGATATAGATAACATTGTCCTTGAACAGGGCGTTCTTGAAAGTGAAATCGCTGCCGGATTTGAGAGCGAATCTGGCGGAAAAGCCGGGCTGACGTGTCATTTCCAAAAACTTGTCAATCTGCAGACCGGAGAGCATAATTGACTTGCCCAAGGGTTCACCGCAGAAACTCAAGTCCGCCAGGAGGGCCTCCTGCTCGGAGGCGCTCACGCCGGAGACGGCCACCTTGATAATCTGCGTGAGGGGCCTGGGGGTAAATTCAAGAATGATTTCACCCTTATGGTCATCAAGTTTATAACTGACACCTTCAGGCAGGGGGAGGGGCGAGTTATTGTTATAAGCGTTCAGCACATCCTCCGCCGTCAGGGAAACTTTTATTTCTTCAAAACTGCTTGCGGGGTAACCAAGTTCCACAGAGGTTACAGTGCAAGGGCCGGCGGTAAGCTGCTGAGCCGGGGTAAGGCTGTCTCCGCTCTTTATTCTCAGATATACGTCAGGAAGCACCAGACCGGAGGGGAACTGGATCAGGTTTTCCATTGTGGGAATCTTGCCGAAGAAAATCTTTGAGAAAGTTTCATTCAGGCGCATGAATGGCAGGGAGTTGACATGCATGCCGTAAAATACGGGGTCTGAGGTGTCATACCCTGCCGGAGCGGGGGCCGGAGTGTTCCTGAAAGTGTTTCCCCATGTGTGTTTGAGGCGGAATTGCTCCAGGACAGCCTTGAGGCCCTCCGTGTCCCATTGCGGTACAAAACCGTTTCCGAGGTCAATCTTCCAGAAGCCGGCGGCATCCTTGAGGGTGCTGCCTTCAACAAGCTTTCTGACCTCATTTATCAGATAGAAGGGACTGCACAGGGTACCCTCCTGAGTTTCTATCTGATAATCAGCGGGGATACGCAGGTAATATCTGAAATCAGAAATGCGGCCGTCGCTGCCCAAGAAATTGGGGAGAGTGCACTCATATGTTGTGAAGAAAGTACCCAGCTCAGAGGCGTAATAAGGTGCCTTGGGTTCCACCGGGTTATGAAAACCGGCAAAAGGACCGGTCTTGTTGTCAATGTCTCCGGGCTCATCTCCTGACCAGTTGATTTTTACAAACTTTTCAAACCCCGGGTTTCTGCCGGTGATGAAAAGGCCAATTTTTTGAACTGTGTTGTTTTCCATATCTGTAAGGTGAGTGGAGATTATTATAACCAGGGTTTGATAAGGAAGTCCCTCAGCTTATGAGTCAGGCCGGCGGGGCGCTCGCTCAGGCTGTAATCGCTGATGACCTGCAGGAGGTTGCCGGATGAAGTGGGATTATATTTGAATATGTTTCCGACAGTGAACTGCCCCAGGCTGAAGGGGAAAACGCGGGGCACACCGTCAAGCTGGGGATTGTCAGAGGCATTGATACCAAACTGCTTGCAACCGGCCACAATTGCGTCCCTCATGGCCGTGCTGATGGTATTGCGTACAAATTCCTGAGCGGCTTTCTTGAGCTCCTCGCCCTCATATCCCATGGTGTCAGCCTTGGTGACAATGAAGTGGAGGCCAATGACCTTGGACATGACATCAGCATTCTCATTCACATTGTTAACCTGACCGAACATGATGTTAATCAGTGCCTTGATGGCCTGGGTCTGCTGAATGCTCTCACGCATGTTGACAGTGGGGTCAACAAGGATAAAGAAGAGTTTTTCATTACCTGACCTGAGAATCTCCGGGGCACCCTCGCCCATGTCTGCAAAGGATGTGGCGGCCTCACCGTTCTCATAAATGGCATTGGCAATTTTGGAGCGGAAATCCTCGCCTGCCATCTCAAAGAGATTGAAGTTGTATCTGAGGCGAGAAGCAGGGTCAATGTACTGGGCCTTGATTGTGGCCACCTGGTTCAGGTTTGTGGGAGGGGGCGGGAATCCGTGTTGGGCGTGAGAGTGGATAATCTGAGCATACTTTCCGCTGAAACGCACGGAGTCGTAACCCAGGGAATCATGGTTGATGAGGCCCGCCAATACGCAGCTCTTACCAGTGGAGGTGATACCGAAGAGGATAACATCAGTAACACCGGCCTCACCCTTGCCTGTACCGATCACTTCAGGCACATCATCAAGAGCGGTGCGGTTCTTGGGGAGGTTGAGCAGCTTGTCAAACAGTTCCGCATCAGCACCGGCGGCTGCCATCAGTTCTGCCTTGCTGAATACCTCACCGTTATAGAGGTTCATGAATTCAGGGTAAGAAAAGGCATTGGGGCGCCTGCGTATTTCATCAAGTTTGTCCTTCTTCAGTTCAGAAATACGAGCCTGAGCGAGGGGGACAATGCTGCTGTCAGGATTGCGGTTAATGAATGCAACCAGGTCTTCCAGTGAAGCGGTGCTGAGAGTATTGTCCCACAGGCCTTTGTCCCGGGACAGAGCTGCCACTTCAGCGGCGTGTTTACCCTTGTTGCCCCAGTAATTGACATATTCCACGGAGGCCTCCAGGGGATTTGGCTGTTCCTTTACCCATTCCCACATCAGGTCATCCGCCATGCTGCGGCGTTCAGGGCTGACGGGATATGATTCGAGGAAGTCACGCATGGAAGCAAAATTGAAAATCTTACCGTGCGGACCCACAACCTTTGGCCAGTTCATGGCCACAATCTCCTCCATCATCCCGGAGAAATCCTGCTCCCACTGGCGGCACATTGAAACCTGCTGCGCCGCGGCCCGGTTATCTTCCCAGTGTGAGATGAAATCCCGGATTGAGCGCATGAGTGCCACGGGCGGGACAGTGCGGGTGAGCTGATATGCTTCCTGAGCCTGACGCACCTTCTCTGATAAATCCGTGAACTCTTTCTGACATTGGTAAGCCTCCATCAACTGGCGCACCTCCGCCACATGAGCCTCAGCAGAAACAGTACCCTGCCATCTGAGGATGTAATCATTCATTGCCTTGAGGGTCCCGGGATTGCCTGAATCTGAGTCATACAGAGTCTTTACATGCTCATACTCATTCACTTCCTGGGGAACGGGCATGGCGGCCTCAAGCCGGATAATAGCATCAAGCTTTTCACGGAATGCGGGAGACTCAGCCGCATAGCTCTGAAGCATCTCGCGGCTGATGTTTCCGCTCCTTACCTTTTCATATATGATGTCGGCTGAATTTCTGTCAAGCCATTTTTTCTGTTGTAATGTCAGTGCCATAGCTTTCAATAGATTACAGTGGGAGTCCGTAAGCGTCAGAGCGCTTGGGTCCTTTTTTGGCTCCACCCTGCATGGGCGGGTAAGTGAATATATAAATGAAGAGCACCAGGAAAATTATCAGGATTGCACCCAGGGCACCCTGCCATGTGAACTTGGTGATGTTTTTCCACACATTGTCAAGGGCAGTGATTTCCACGGTGTAAGAATAAGGCTGATTGTTGGAGGCCGTATATCTTTCAGTTCCGGTGGTTGAGATTGTGGGGAGGACCAGGCTCTCGGAAAGACTTGTAAGCTTCAGACCCATCTGACGTGCAAAATCCGGGAGAGTGCGGCGCACCTCGCTGATGGCTTTTGGGTTCCGGGATACGGACATAGATTCGTATTTTTGGAGACCGTTTTCAACAGCGGCTCCGTAAGTTCTCATCTCAATGCGGATGTCACGTATCTGCTCGCTTTTCTCTTCCCTGAAATTGTTTATGCTGGTCTGGTTCAGAGTATTTGTGCTCTGTCCCAGGATGGTGTGAATATAATCGCTGAAAGATTGGTCTGCATAATTGGTGTGAGAGTTTACAAAATTCTGCAGGCCGTTGACGGTATTTGAGAGGCGCTCGTTTTCCTGAGTCTGGTATGAGGTATAAGTACTTCTTGCGGCCGCCACATCCTGACGGGCAGCTTCCTTGAGGGCGCCGAAGTTGATGGCGTAATTAACGGCGTAATCTATGGGAAGAACCGAGAGGCCCAGAATTAACAGCAGGGCAGCAACAGATACCCACTGAGTGATGAACCAGCCTTTGGAGCGTGAAAAACTTTTTTTGGCACGGACAGCAAAGAATATGGCCATTGCAGCGCAGATCATGGCAGCCGCTGTAACTGTTATCACGGACAGGGTGTCCTTGAAAATCAGGCTTAGGCCCACAAAGAGAGCCAGGCCCAAGAGGAGCCAGCCAAGCAGGGTCAGGATGAATGCGATTGAGATAAATTTATCAGTTTTCATTACAGATTGTTTGCTCGGAGATTTTTACACGTTTTTTAAATAACTGATTCGGCCAATGGATAACACACCTGTTGAAGCGGATACCACCGCACGTCCGTTTTCATCAGCTGTGATGGTCATGGTGCTTGCATCGGCTTCTTGCGTGGGGTTGAAGCTGAAGGTCAGGGAGTTATTGCTTCTTCTGAGATTAAAGGAGCCAGACAGCGTTTCCATGTTGGCGCGGTTTGGTACCAGTGAGATTTGTCCACGGTCCGGGCCCTGGGAAGTTATCTGCACCAGATATATTACAGGAAGTGCGTTTGGTTCAGGGGGCGCGGTTGTCAGACCGCAAGACTGGAAGTGCCCGTTACCTTCCCGAATTTTACGCTGAAAATCTTCAAAAGTAATGGTGGTGCTGAAAACGCGTTCCACAGCGGCTCCGGTGTTGATGATGGGGCCGATGGTGGTGTTTCCGCGCACGGGCTGGCCGGTCTGTTGAAGAATGGTGATGATTTCCGGGGTTGTTAATGTTGCATCAATGCTTTTCATCAGGGCAACAGTACCGGTCACAATGGGAGCTGAGAAGCTGGTTCCGTCCACCAGCATATAACCCTCAGTGCCGGGAATAAGTCCGGGAATCTGGACGCCTGGAGCGGAGACGGTGCTTTCATTTACGTTTTCCTCAGGGAAGTTACCGAAGTTGCTGAACTCGGCCTTGCGCATATCACCGTCTACGGCAGAGACCTTGATGGTGCTTTCACCGCGCTTTGAGGCATCAATGGCAGTGAAGACATCTTCATTACCGGCAGCCCATACCAGGGTGACGTAATTGCGCTGAGCCATCTCATAAACATACTGCCAGACAGCCTGCTGGGAAAGTAATTCCGTACGTGCAAGAGCAATTTGTTCCTCAACAGACAGGCTACTGATTTCCTCCGTGAAAGATATACCGGCAGAGATATTGATTACCTTGGCCTGATGATTGATGGCATAAAGGATACCCTGAAGCATGGCCAGGCAGCCGAAACGGGCACCCAGGCTGATGGGCAGAAGGGAACAGGCGGGGGCTATTCCGGCAGAGGCACGGCCGTTACCAAGGGCACCAAGGGCCATTGCGGCCACCATTGTTCCGTGTGCGTAAACCGGATTTGGGCGGCGGGGATTATAATCAGCGGGCAGGCTCACAATTGAGTCACCGCGCGCCACGCTCCACGGCCTTTCAATACGTGTGTTTCTGAACTCCACATTTTCAAGATCAAAGTATGAGTCCACAATTGCCACCAGAACGCTCGGGTCTCCGAGTGTAATGTCCCAAGCGCGGTTGGTGTCAAGCATGTTGAAGTAATACGCATGGTCGTCATGACGGAAAACCGGGTCATTGGCCCTGACTCCCATCTCCATAACTGTCTCATCAAAAACCAGGAAGGGAATATCCGGAATCTGATCAGGGAGGTTCTCAATCATCTCAGCTCTCCGCTCCGCGGGAACCTGAATAGACATCAGTTTGGTCTCCGGGTCAAAGAACAGAATCTGATACTCATCACCGGGGTACAGCTCATTGAACCGTTGAATCCATTCCTCATGCTGCTCCGTACCCGTTTCCGCATCAAAGAGAACATTGATGCGGTTTGAAACGACCTGGCGGCCGTCCTCCTCAATGACGTCGTCCTCATTGATGGGAGGAACAACAACACTGATGGGACGGTCCGCGCCGGGGGTCGTGCCGGCATTGGCACTTTCATTTGAGCAACTCTTGAACTGACTGAGCAGGAAGAGGAAGAGGCTCAGCAGAATCATGAAGCATATCGTACGCCAGAGGCATCCGAAACAGCCCCATGGCTGCCAGAAAAAGTAATGCCATTTAACCGGACCTTTCGAGTCAAAATGTACTCTCTTCATGGGTTGGTGATTTATGTTTGATGATTGATTTTATACGGTCTGTATCTTGTCAAGAATGTTTTTCAGAGCGGTGTTGGCTTCAGGAGAAAGATCGGAGCGTTTGAGGTGAACCACGTAAGCAATGGTCATGTACTCCTTCCACTCGTTATAACTGCGGTCAAAGGAGTCCGCCAGTTCCCCGGGCTGCTCAAGCATGCGGTCAAACATCTGTTCAAGTTCATCATGGGTGTAAGTACCCTGACGTTCCCGGTCAATGTACTCAAACGCGGGGAGGTCATTTTCCTTGACCACCTCACGGGCCTTCTGCTTGAGCTCATCACTGAGCAGACTGTACCCGAAATCGTTCACAAAAGTATTGATCAGAGTGGCCATCATGTCCGCCACGAGGCTTTCCTTGACCATGGCAAGGTTTGAGACTGTAACCTCAGAGCGTATTCTGTCAGCAATGATGTCAGCCAGGCCCAGGCGCTCGGCGCTTTCAGACATGGTCTTGATCAGGTCCTTGAACAGGACAGGATTGAAGCCGTCCTCAGATGTGAAAGTATTGGAAAGTTCCTCGGAACGGAGCTTGCTGCGCCAGAGCTCCATGATCTTGTCCGCAATGAAAACCTGATTTGTCTTGGGACGGAGGTTCTCACTGAACAGCAGGGAAACATCAATCTTGCGCTTGGCAAGCATTGACATGGCCATTTCCTTTGTAGGCCAGCGGTATGCCCGCATCAATACTTTCCATTTATCGTCCTCAGACTGACAGCCGGCAAAGTCACGGCAGGCCTTGCGGATAATCTGGTACTCCCTGAAATTATTGATTTTCTCATTGATATCAGTTCCGTTGACCAGTTTGTGCACCACGCTGAGGCACTCCGCCTCAGTCACCTGCATGGCCTGGAGGAGATGGCCAAAGTAATAATTGTCCTCAGTGCAGCTTGCATCCAGATCCCAGCGGATATTCGAGGAGGTGATGATGTTGTTCATCAGCTTCTCAGCCTCATTGTCAGAATCATACTCTGCGGCAAGGATGTTGAAGACAGTATCCATGATGCGAGCTCTTTCCTGAGACATCTGTTCATCACGGATAATACTTGCGGCGCGGGCAGCCTTGGACATACGTTCAATGATGTACAGGGAGCCGTCATTGTTCATTGTGGCGGCAGCGTCCCAAGCCAGTTCCGGGTCAAAGAAGAGTTCTCTGACACTGCCGTTGCTGATGAAAGTACGGCGCAGGAGTCTGTAAAAATTCTCATCCATCTTCAGCTCCTTCTCCGGAGAGCCCTCGGCGGCGTTATATCCTTCAAACATGCCGTTGCCCTGAGAGGTATTGGCGCTGTAAGCGTAACTGCGCAGCAGATAAGTATCCTTGAAGGAACGTCCGCGGGCATCCCAGTTCTTGAACCAGTCAGCGTTAGTCCAGTTCAGGACGGCATCAAGGAGAACGGTGCGGAAGCGGTCCTCCCAGCGGTTGTTCACCGCGGGTTCCTCATTGTGTACAGCCGCTTCCTTGTATGTCATGTCAATGTTAATCTTGGTGGCCACGAGCATCAGCGGGGAAACTCCGCCGGTGCGGAGCAGGGTTGCAGCGCGCTCTTCAGCATTGGCGCCCACATTGTCCCGCACCCATTTGTCAAGGAGCAGGTGCAGGTTCTTGACCTCACTCTGTTTCTGGTGATGGCAGAACATGAGCACCTTCATCATGTGGCTTTCACTGTAATGATTGAACAGATAAGCAATCTTGCCGCGGAGGAAAAGTTTTACCAGCACGCTCTGACCGCTCTTATCACACTGACCCTCACGACAGTCCTTTTCCTGCTGCTGTTCCGGAGAACGTGCCCCGGGAAAGTCCAGCAGGTCAGTATCACGCAGGAGGCTCTTGTCCACAATATTGCCTAACTTGTGATAAGAAGATGAGGGCAGGTGCCCGGCCTTACCTTCAAGGCTGGGATCATAACTGTAATGGAGAGTCTCTGTCAGATATTCCTCATCAATCTTGAAGATAACCTCCGCACTGATGGCACACAGGTCACAGGTGAGGAAGTCCTTTACCTCCCTGAGGGCCTTGGGATTTCCGCCCTCAGGCACATAAACTGAGGTCTTTATATCCCAAGCCGGGTCATCAAAGCCGTTCAGGCAGGCCACAGACATGATGGTGCGGCGGTTTTCACCACCGTGCATGACGGTTTCAATGGGGATATATACCTCAGAGACAAAGTCAAGGCGGTTGAGGTCAGCAACAAGACGCTCAAACAGGCGGGAAATGGCGGCGTTTTCATACCAGAGGTACTTGAGTACGCTCACCCACTCGGATTCCGGAACGCGGCGGATTACACGGGCCATAGTCTCAAACAGTTTGCTGCGGCGCATGGTGGCTGTAGCACTGCCGTGATACTCAGCCAGGTAAGCCTTGATGTCCATGATGTCATCCTCAGTCAGATGAGCATGAGGATTTTCAGGACGTGTGCTGTAATTTTTGGCAATATTGTCCGCAATATTCCTGAGTTCATCCTCAGAGTAAGACCCGAAGTTACGGATATTGGAATAATAACCGGAGGCCAGAATGCAAGCCAACTGCCCTGCCTGGAGGAGTTTGACAATGACCGGATACTCGGCATTGTAACGCTCCGGACGGCGCAGGAAACTTGTCAGGCGGGTAACGACACCTGTTGCCTCACGGTCATCGCCGATGGGATTGATCTGATCCACAAAACCCACACCCTGCGGGTACCCGGGCGCCTTGACGGCAAAGGGTTTGTCAGTGCGGTTCAGAAGAGTATTGATCTGGTAACTCTTACCGGTCTGACTTTCACCGAAAGCTCCGATGGCGGGGTTCTCCGTCATGGCTGTGAGCTGACGGCGGAGTCTGCGGCGTCCGTCAATGATGGGAAAGAATGCCTGTTCGTACTGTTCCGGTTTATTGGCTTTGAGCCAGGACAGACCTTCATTGAGTATGTTGATGTTTTCCTGTATTGTCATTGCTGTAATAGATTGATAGATTTGGAATTATCAACGTGCTTCCACGCTGAGTTCAAACTCACCCTTGTCCAGCCAGTGCTGCCCGTCATTGATAATGCTCTGGCCGATGAATTCCACGCTGTCAAGGGGGAGCTGGTCACCGTTCTGATCGCACAGATCCTCAATATACAGCTGTTCCGGATCTTTCATGTAATCACGGCTGATTGTCAGACGCAGGGTGCGGTGTCCGGAATTATTGTACAGAGCGTAAATGGGACGTCCGTCATAATGCGGCTGATTGAACTGCTTGGCTCCGAAGAAGGCGGGGAAAACGGTCAGCGTAATGTTCTCGCTGTTCTTAATGGGAGTGAGCAGGGTTGAGGCCATGCGGTCACCCTGGTACAGATTGATGTAATTGGCAGTGCTGTGGCAGTGCTTGGTCATTTCATCAAAATGTATCACCATGCCGTTGAAGTTCTCAGTAGAAGCAAGATAACCCACCATTGCACCTACGGCCACAACCGCCTTCTGGTCACGGAAATAACCCTCAGGGTCAGCAAGAGGATACCACTGGCCCACGCGGTACTGGTTCAGGCGAACCAGGCGGTCAGGTGTGACGGGGAGGTATTTGACAAACAGCTCCGTGATGGCGTCAATTGAAGTGGGACGCCCGGCCAGCACAATGATATCACAGTGATGGGCATACAGCATAACAGAAATCTGCTGCATGAGCTTCTCCATTGTACTCTTTACCAGGTCAGCCACACGCACCGGATCAAAGCGCCATTTCAGATCCTCAAAGCGGAAGCCGAAATGAGCTGCAAAGTAATCCAACAGATACTCGCTGGGCCGGACTCCGGAGAAAATATCGTCAAAGCTGTACGTTTTTGCGGGGCGGTTAAGGCGCAGCTGTTCCATGAAGAACTGGGCCATGGGGTGGGAAATCTGTGTGTTGAAATCCACACGGCAGCGGCGGTCCTTGTCATCCATCATGGTGGAGTCAACACCGAAGAAATTGCGTATCAGACCGGAAGCCAGGCGCTTTTTCAGCATGGCCATTTCCTTGGGATTATCCTGAGCTGAACGCAGGTCAGAGAGGGTGGAGCGGTAATAACTGTGACGGCTCATCACCGGAATCTCAGCAATCTCATCCACAGACATACGGTCAAGGCGCGCTGTCAGGGCTGAATAAATGCTTCCCAGTTCAGGATCATCACCTTCACCGTCCTGTATGACAACATTCTGAATGATATTGCGGAGGATATCATCACCGGCCACATAGAAGCTGTCCCAGAAGATGGGGCGTGGAGTGAGAGAACCCTCATCAGAACCATCACACATATAAGTGCACACCATCACGTCCGTTGTGCCGGCGCCTATATCCACGCTTGCCACGGTGATGGATTTTCCGTCATAACCCTCAGACACAAGTTCAGGGCGCACATGACCTTTGAGGTCAAAGAATTCCTTTACCCGTCCCTTGTAACGCTGGGCAATCTCGGCGTACAGATATACAAGCTGGCAGCAGGTTGCCTCATCATAAGTCCAGGTGGTATTGCTTACGCCCAGGCCGTCTTCCTCACCGTTGGAGCTGAGTTTCTCCACATTGGGAAACACATTGATTTTTGGCAGCTTGCCTTCAGGGTAAATAGTCTCCAGAGCCTCAAACGCATCCAGGGCGCACTGGCGCAGCTTAATTTGCTCTGCGCGCGGCATGGCGGTGGGGCAGGTGAGGATGAGGTTACGGAGCACGCGCTTGCAGTTGATGTCACCGTGCTTACGGAACTCCGGGCTGTTTATCTGCATCAGTGCCTGCTGAAGAATTTCAACCAGCACAAAGGTCATCAGCGATGAACGGGAGTAATGAGTATGTCCGTCAGTATTTTCCAGATAATCAAAGGGATCACGGATATATTCCCCGGCAGCGTCAAAGAGGTCTGTCAGCTTGGGGATATAAATATTTTCGGCCTCACGGATATAGAGGGGGTCCTTGTCAGTGGTGAGGAATTCCCATTTCTGTTTGAACAGACTGTTGTCCCACAGGTAACGCTTCGGGCTGGAGTAATTGGTGGTACTTGCCCACAGACCGTCACTCTCCACAGACTTGTAAACCAGCTTCTTGGCTTCCTCACCCACGCGTACCATGGAGTAATACCGGAACAGGTCCTCATCCTCAATGACAATATCGTTGGCAAAGTCAGCCTGACGGAACACCAGGCGCATGTCAAAGGGCTGTTCATATGTGATAGACGGGTCCGTGAGGTCACGCAGAGCCAGCATGGTGGCCTTGGTGAAATCTCCGTTCTCAAACAGGAGTCCGCAGGTACGGGAGTTTCCGATATCCAGTACCAGGTCAACAGGAATCTGTCTGTCCTCAGGGCAGCGGTGCAGGGTAACCTCCGGAGCGGCTCCGATGAAGCGCAGGAAGTTTATCATATATATGTACCATCCAACATAACGGTAAGAGTTACGGCTTGGGTCAAGGCCCAACAGCTCAGCCACATAGTGACTGAATACGGTAAATTCACCGGTGGGAGACATGAATGGCAGCAGGCTGGACACCTTGTTACACAGTGCAAACTCAATCTTGTCAATACCCTCCACGGGGAAGGTGGGACGGAAAAGAGCCATCTCATCCGTAGAAGTTTCAGTATCAAAGGCCCAGGTGATGCGGAAACGGTCAGAACCCTGTACGGCCCCTTCACCCACGCGGTCAATGCGCACGCGGCACCATCCGTAAGGCACATCAGAGCTCATGCCGTGCTGCATCTCAAACATGGGCATAGGCAGCCATTTGCCCAGAATCAGTTCAAAGGCTGATACACGTTCATGCACGTTATTAGGGTTAGGGGTCTTGAAACATGCCGGAGAATTGAAACTGAACACATGCTCAGTGTCTCCTGCTTCAAGCTGGGTGAAAAGAGTGGCAGCCACATCACGCCTGAGGGTCTCCACCCCGGCCTCATCCAGACGGGGACGTCCGTCTGCAAGGAGGTCAATGCTCCGCGCATTTATGATTTCATTAACCGGAACGTACTTTCCGATGGCAGGGGAATAAGTCAGCAGGTCAAATACTTTTTCACCGGTAACTTCATTACGAATATTGCAGAAACCGTAACGCAGAGGCTTACCGGAGGGGAGGGTGAGCTGCTGGGCAGGATCAAATTCTACTTCCTTGCTGTAAAACTGCAGCCCACTGTCGGCAATCAGATGTAACATATATATTAAGGTGTATTGATTCGGATTGGTTTGTTGTTGATTGGTTGGGTTGGAGACTTACTCCACTTCTAAGTTGGCTTCAAGGCGCTGACGTACAACCTCATACATCATAACTCCTGCGGCCACGCTCACATTCAGGCTTCCTATGGCTCCGAACATCGGGATTGCCGCGCGGGTATCTGCCAGGGAGATCAGCTCCGGACTTATGCCCGTATCCTCGGCTCCCATTATCAGTGCCACGGGAGTGGTATAATTGCCTAATACATAGTTCTGTGAAGATTTTTCAGTCACGGCCACAACCTGGTACCCGCTGTCCTTGAGGTAACGCACGGCCGCGGTCAGGCTGTGCTCACGGCAGACAGGGATATGAAGCAGAGCTCCGGCGGAAGTCTTGACCGCATCGGCACCGACTCCCACACTTCCGCGCTCAGGAATTACAATGGTATTGACACCGCAACATTCAGCCGTGCGGGCTATGGCTCCGAAGTTCCTTACGTCAGTGATTCCGTCCAGCACAAGTACAAAGGGCAGTACCCCTTCCTCAAAGAGAGTGGGAACTACCTGACCGAGCTTGTGATACGCCACAGCGGCCATAAAGGCAACAACGCCCTGATGGTTCTTGCGTGTATATTTGTTAAGGCGTTCAACAGGCACACGCTGGACCGGCACACCGTATTGGCGCGCCAGATGGAGCAGGCGGACAGCCAGTTCGCCGTTAATATCTTTTTTAATCAGAATCTTGTCTATGGTCCGTCCGGCCTCTATGGCTTCTATCACAGGGCGGACTCCAAATATTATATCACTGTTTTCCATGTTCATGTCCGTTATTTTTAATTCGGGCAGTGCCGAGCAGGGTTCTGGCCGCTTCAAGCGCAGAAGATTCCGAGGCGTCACCTCCCAGCATCAGAGCCAGTTCCGCAGCCCTTGCGTCCATATCAAGGAGCCGGATGCGGGTGGTTGTTGCCTGTTCATCATCCTGTTTGTAAACTTTGAAGTGCCTTTCTCCCATGGCTGCCACGGCCGGCAGGTGAGTAATGGTTATTACCTGAATCTTATGAGAGATGTTACTCATCATCTGCGCCATACGTGCGGCTATATCACCTGATACTCCCGTGTCCACCTCATCAAAGATGATGGTGGGGAGTTCCATATGCTGGGCCATTATGCTCTTGATGGTGAGCATAAGGCGTGAGACCTCACCACCGGAGGCGGTACTGCCCACCGGCTGCAGGTTCTGGTTCTTATTGAAAGCAAACAGGAACTGAATCTGGTCAGCACCGGTGGCTGTGAGCTTTCCGCGGGTGAGGGTAATCTCGCACCGCAGGTTTGGCATTCCTAAGGTGGAGGCCAGAGCCCTCAGCTCTGTGGCAAAGGTAACAGCGGCCTTGCTTCTGCGCTCACTCAGTTCAAGGGCGAGTTCAGTGGCCGCTTTTTTGGCCCGGCGTGCTTCTGTTTCAAGTTTTGCCAGGGTGCTGTCAGCATCACTGAGAGCCTCAAGCTGGCTGCCGAGGCGGTCATAAAGCGCTATGAGTTCATCAGCATTGTCCACATGATGCTTGTTCTGGAGGCTGTAAAGCTGTGACAGCCGGTCTTCTATCTCCTGCAGGCGCACAGGGTCAGCCTCAAGCCGGGCAGCCGCCATGGCCACAGTAGACGCAATATCAGCCACTTCAAGGCGTGCGCTTTCAAGGCGCTCGCTCAGATTCTGCCAGTCTATTCCGATATCATCACTGAACCTCTCGGCCAGAACCGAGAGGGCAGTAACTCCCTGACCTAAAAGCTCAAGAGCCGAGCCTTCAGAATCCTCACTCAGGGGAACGGTCACAGCCTCCATGCGTTCACGGAGCTGGCCGGCATTGGCCTGCAGTTCACGTTCAGCCTCCAGAGCCTCGGTTTCTCCGGGGATGAGGTTCATGCGCTCCAGTTCTTCAAACTGGTAGGCAATGAAATCCTGGTCGTTCCGGTTGCGCTGAATGGTTTCCTTTGTTGCCGTGTACTTGCGCAGGGCCTGACGGTAAACTGAATATGCCGCCCGGTACTTGCATAAGAGCCCGGCATTATCAGCCATGCTGTCAATCACTTCCATCTGGAAAGAAGAATCAGCCAGCAGGGAGTTCTCGTTCTGAGAATGTATGTCCACCAGGTGCATGGCCACATCCCTGAGCTGCTGCAGGTTAACCGGAGTGTCATTTATGAACGCACGTGAACGTCCGCCCGGGAGCAGCTCCCTCCGCAGTATGGCAAAATCCGGGTTCTCCCCGCTCAGGTCCGCTTCAGACAGCAGACTGCGGCAGGCTGCCAGGTTCCTGAGATCAAACTCAGCTTCTATCACGCTCTTGGCCTGCGGATTCCGTACAGCCTTCAGGTCGGCACGTCCGCCCAGCAGCAGAGACAGCGCCCCCAGGATTATACTCTTACCCGCACCGGTCTCGCCGGTGATGATATTGAAGCCTGAGCAGAATTCAATGTCCAGGCTGTCAATGAGTGCGTAATTGCTTATGTGAAGGGTGCGTATCATCTGTTATTCTGTGAGCCCTGGCGGATTTGTTCCAGGCGCTGGGTTTCAGTGGGATATATATTCTGCAGCAATTCATAAACGCGGTGGCGCTCTTCCTCAGGAGCCTTGGAGTAAATGTTAACCAACTCATCAAACTTGGCATCCTTGAACATGGACAGGGCCACAGACATGGGAGCCACCTGATGTACCGCCGCTATGGCTGAAAGTGAGCCTGTTACAGCCTGACGCCCCTTGTCAACACTTGTTGCCATCTCATCCAAACCCTTACGATGATAATCATAATTCATCTGGCGTATGCCGGAGGTGGACGGATCTGTGTAAGCGCTCAGCACGGCACTTCTGTTCTTGGTATCCTCAAATGCACGCCACCCGGTCTCACCGCTGCTCTGTGCCATCTGCACAATGAGCTTGAGGCGGTCAAACCAGCTGTCACCACCGTTGGGAGCAAAACTGTCAAAGTCTACGGCCAATATCAGATAAGCATAGAAATTCAGGATGGCTGTTAGCTGACTTTCCATGTTGTTGACCGAGAACACCAGAGGCTCGTTTTCCTGATAAGTGAAATCTATCTTGGTATCCTTGAAGTTGAGCAGGGTGGTGGTATAAGCGCTGTTATATACCGGGCGCAGGGACTGAACCTGCAGGTCACCCTTGAAGGTATCATCAGAATACTCTGAGATGGTGAAGTATAGACGGCACTCAATCTTTTCATTGGCAGCGAACTGGGCGTTGGTGAACACAGTTGTGTTCATATATTCACTGATTGCCTGCTGCAGAGTTTCAAAAACCTGCCTGTTGGTACCTTCCACCTGACTGGCGTTTACGGTCACATCGCAGTTCAGCTCCTGGGCACGGGAGGCTACCCAGCAGGTCAGTATGATCAGTATTGCCAGTATTTGTTTCATATCTTTTTTATGATTTGAGAGAATATGTCGGCAGCAACAGCATCCTTGCTTTCCAGCGGGAGTGAGAGCGTGCTATCGGCTGTCAGTATGGTCACTTTGTTGGTATCGGTTCCGAATCCCGCACCTTTGTCGGCCAAGGAATTTACCACCACCATATCAAGACCTTTGGCTGTCAGTTTATGCCAGCCGTTGTCAAGTGCATCATCAGTTTCAAGGGCAAATCCCACCAGGAACTGCCCGGGGCGGCGGCGTTTTCCCATTGTGGCGGCTATGTCAGGATTTTTTACCAGCTCAATAACGGGAACTCCCTCTTTCTCGCGCTTGATTTTATGAGCGGCAGTCTTGGCCGGTGCATAGTCTGCCACTGCGGCCGTGAAAATACATATATCCGCAGAGTCAAAGGCAGCCTCGGTTGCCTCAAGCATCTGACGCGCACTCTCCACATTCACACGCTTGACGGCGGGATGTTGGATTTCAAGTGCAGTAGGACCGCTCACAAGGGTAACCTCGGCGCCTAATTCGGCAGCCCGGCGTGCAAGCGCATAACCCATCTTACCCGTGGAGAAATTTCCGATGAAGCGCACAGGGTCTATGCGTTCATAAGTGGGGCCGGCGGTTATCACCACATGCTTTCCGCTCAGGGGGCGTGCGGTATTGAAAAATTCAATCAGCCTTTCACAGATGGCCTCCGGCTCCTCCATGCGTCCGCGCCCGCTCAGACCGCTTGCAAGCTCTCCGTTTGCAGGCTCTATGATATGAACGCCATCGGCAGCCAAGGTGGCGAGGTTGCGCTCCGTACTTTTGTGAGCCATCATGTCAAAATCCATTGCAGGTGCCACAAACACCGGAGCCCGCATGCTCAGGTAAGTGGTGATGAGCATGTTATCCGCCACACCGGTTGCCATCTTGGCCAGGCTGCAAGCCGTTGCGGGCGCAATAACCATTGCGTCAGCCCATAGCCCTAAGTTGACATGAGAATGCCATTCTCCGGTGCTTCGGGCAAAAAACTCGCACACCACAGGCTTCTGCGTCAGGGCGGAAAGTGTGGGGGCTCCGACAAACTCCAGGGCGTTCGGAGTGGCCACAATCTGGACCTCGGCTCCTGCCTTTATCAGGAGTCGTGCCAGGGTCACACTCTTATAGCATGCGATTCCGCCGCTCAGACCCAGTACTATGTGTTTGCCCTGCAGTGCCTTATCCATTTTGTTTGGGGCTTTGTCTTTTCTGACGGATGCGGTCGCTTATCCGCTTGAAGGCATCCTTGGTGTTCTGGGAAAAATCACCCTGCATTATCCAGCTGAAATAACCGGGTTCAGCGGCCAGGACTTCTTCAGCCAGGCGGCCCTTGTATTTTCCAAAATTGATAACCTCACGCTCCTTGTCATCGTACACCAGGCGTCCCATCAGGTCAACGTTCCTGTTGGGCTGGGCGTATGCAGACAGAGCGGTTACCTCAGTGGGTAAATCATCATATGTATCAAGCTGGGCCATGAGGACCTCCATTGTGGCACGTGTGTCAGCCAGGGCGCTGTGGGCATCCTCCAGATTCTTGTTGCAGTAATGCCGGTAAGCGGCAACGAGTGTACGAGGTTCCTTCTTGTGGTAAATGGTCTGCACATCAATGAAACGTGACGCGCTGAAATCAAAAGCCACTCCCGCCCGGGTGAACTCCTCCGCTAACAGAGGAATGTCAAACCGGTTGGAATTGAAGCCGGCAAAATCACAGCCGGCAAGCATACCTGCCAGAGATACAGCCACCTGACGGAACGTAGGCTCACCCGCCACATCCTCATCAGTGATATGGTGAACGGCCGTGGCCTCTGCCGGAATGGGCACTCCGGGATTGAGGCGCCGGCTCCGCTCCTCGGTGTGACCGTCAGGGAAGAGCTTGATTATTGAAAGCTCCACAATGCGGTCCCGGGTAATATTGGTACCCGTGGTTTCAAGATCAAAGAAAACCAGGGGGCGTGTCAGTTGCAGCTTCATCGGCTCAGAATTCAGTAACAGTCATAGGCATCAGGAGCATAACCAGCTCAGTGTTGTCCGGCTCGGTGGCAGGGCGGAACACGCCGGGACGGCTGGAGTCACCCAGATTGACAACCACTTCCTCAGCCTTGAGAGTATTCAGGATCTCCATCAGGTATGAAGCGCTGAAACCAATTGTCAGGTCAGTGCCGCTGTAAGAACAGTCAACCTGCTCACGGGCGCTGGTGCACAGACTCGGGTCATTGCTCTTGAGCAGGATTTTCTCAGCTGTGATACGGAATTTTTCCAGACCGCCCTCAACTTCAACAAACAGACCAACGCGGCGGACAGCATTGAGCAGAGCCACACGGTCCACCTGCAGGACATTGGTATTGTTCTTGGGGAACACACGGTTATAGTCAGGATACTGACCGTTCAGGAAAGTACACTGGAAAGTGAAGCCGTCACTCTTGATGATGGCGCTGCGGTTTGTCATGGTGATATTCAGACTCTCCTCCTTGGCAAAAACGCTCTTGAGCACGGCAGCCGGCTTGGAAGGAATAACGCACGCACCCTGAACACCGGGAGCAGTGCGGGAATCAGTGTAACGTACCAGCTTACGGGTATCAGTAGCCACAAAGGTAATGTTTTCAGGCTTCACATCCATCAGCACACCCTGCATAATCTGACGGTACTCATCATTGCTCACCGCAAATGCAGTATTGTCCAGACCCGTAATGAGCTGCTCAGTGGCAATACTGAAAGAAATAGGCTCCGCGCCACCCTTTTCAGGCTCAAAAATCGGATACTGGTCGCCGCTAATACCCACAAATGAATAGTGACCTGAGGGGTAAGAGAGCTGCACCTCAAGAGAATCCTCGTTGATGTTAACCTCCATACCCTGCTCCGGGAGCTCCTTCAGAAGCTCAACAAGACGACGGGCACCCAGACACAGCTTACCCTCGCCCGTAGGATTGGAGACCTTGATATGGGCGCTCAGCGCATTCTCCTGGTCAGAACCCGTAATGGTAAGATTATCATCTTTGAGCTCAATCAGGAAATTATCAAGAATGGACAGAGCATTCTTGGAATTTATCACCTTGCTCACAGCGGAGGTGGCTGCGTACAGCACTTTACTGGATACGTGGAATTTCATATAGATATATTGATTTTTAATTTTCAGATACACATGCATTTACCTGCCTGACAGCTAACGCCGGACCGCAAGAATGCAATTATCCGCAAATGTAAGCATTTTTTTTCACACCCCCAAAAC
>CAZNBD010000029.1:0-6869 GCA_964571405.1 uncultured Bacteroides sp.
CATCAAATGCCCCTCCTCCAAATTTTTTCTGACTTTTAACAGAAATTTAACACTTTAAAGGACGCTTTTTGTGTTATACCTATTTAATAACTAAGAAATGCGCCGGTTATTGCGCAGGGGTTGAAAATTTTCATTAACTTTGTCCCGAACAATATATAAGCTGAAAACATAATAATCACATATATGATTAAGGGAACAATACTTGGAGTTTGTGTACTCGGGATGAGCCTGAGTGTGTTGGGACAGGATTCCGTGAGCGGTGTAACTGCAGGCGGCCGCCAGGTGCGGGCAGAGTTTGTGGCACCTAATATTGTGAAAGTTACCAATATAGGTGCAGATGAAAGCGCAGCCGGGGTTCAGACAGTACTTGAAACTCCTCTGAACACCGGGGCTGCCTCAGGTGATATAGAGATTTTTATTGATCCAACAGGCGTGCTGACCATCCGGGATAATGTTACGGGTGTATATTTCACAGATCCGGGCACGCGAGACAAGGAAGGTGATGAGACCCGCATCAATCTGCTGAGCAACTCCCGCGGTTCTGTTTACGGCGGGGGCGAGCGCGGTCACAAATTCAATATGCGCGGTGATACCCTGGTGAATTACAACAGGCAGAATTACGGCTATACGGGTTCAGATCCGCGTATCAGTCAGATGAATATTACGATGCCTATAGTTATAGGCGGTGAGGGTTACGCACTGATTTTTGATGATTTTGCAGCCTCACGCACAATTCTGGGCGATACAATCAGCTATCTGAGCGAGAGTCCGGTGCCTGTAAGTTACTACTATGTTGGCGGAACGCGTGACCTTGGTTCCCTGACGGAGTCCATGACGAGCCTGACTGGACGTCAGCCCCTGCCTCCGCTGTGGTCATTGGGTTACATCACTTCCAAATACGGTTATAAGACGGCCGAGGAGGCTGAGGCAGTGGTGGATACATTCAAGATGCGCGGTTATCCGCTGGATGGCATGGTTCTGGACCTTTATTGGTTCGGCCAGGAACAGGATATGGGGCGCCTTGACTGGGAACTGAGTACCTGGCCTGATCCGGCAGGACTTCTTAACCGCCTTAAAGAACGGAATGTCAATATGATAACTGTTTCAGAGCCTTATGTGCTCCGCAACGGTCTGGGTATTGAGAATTATAATGCACTTTCAGCAGACAGTATGTTTGTGCGTGATGCAGAGGGGAACCCTCACGAAGTGGTGATATGGGTTGGCGAAGGCGGCATGTTTGATGTCTCCAATCCCAAGACCCGGCAGTGGCTGACGAACCGCTACAAGATGCTGACCGACATAGGTGTTGAAGGCTGGTGGGGCGATCTTGGAGAACCGGAAGTGCACCCGGAGACGGGCTACCATGCCAACGGCCTGACCGCACGTCAGTACCATAACCATTACGGCAATGACTGGAGCAGCATCATCTCTGATCTGTATGCGAGCGAATATCCTGACAAGCGCCTGATGACGCTGATGCGAGGAGGTACAACGGGCTTGCAGCGTCAGAGTGTATTTCCGTGGAGCACAGATGTTTCCCGTTCCTGGGGAGGCCTTGAACCTCAGGTGCGCATCATGCTGAACTCCGGTCTGAGCGGTCTTGGATATATGAGCAGTGACCTGGGCGGTTTTGCCGTTGATCCTGATAACGCATATATACCTGAGCTGTATGTGCGTTGGGTGCAGATGGGACTTTTCACTCCGGTTATGCGCACCCATGCCCAGCAGTTTGCGGAGCCTTATCTGTATCCTGAGCAGGAAGAAATTCTGAAAAACCTGATAAAGGAGCGTTACCGCTGGCTGCCTTACAATTATACTCTTGCAGCGGAAAATGCCCGTCTGGGACATCCTCTTGTGCGTCCGCTCAACTACGGCCGCAGCTCAGACAGCAGCTACGACCATATCAGCGACCAGTATCTGTGGGGTAACTCAGTGATGGTGGCACCTGTGATGACCGAGGGCACCACAAGCCGCAAGATTGTATTTCCGGCCGGCTCCAACTGGATAGATCTCAATACGGGACGTACTTATCCCGGCGGCGGAATGGTTATGAGTTACGAGGCACCGCTGGAGGTTCTTCCGGTGTTTGTGAAAGCGGGTTCCTTCATCCCGATGGCTGAATATGCAATGGAGAGCACTGCAGACTATAAGCCTGACACATATACTGTTCACTTCTATCCTACCTCCCAGGGTTCAGGCAGCGGTGAACTGTTTATTGATGATCTGAAGAGTCCGCGCAGCCTCTCAGAGGGTAACTATGTACTGCTCGGTTTCCAGGCTGCAGACGGACATATCAATGTCAGCACCAAGGAAGGCAGTGCCGCAGCAGGCCCGGAAACCATCAATGTGGAATTTGTAATCCACAATGGGGATGAAACAACTGTCAAGAGCGTTCAGCTGAACCGCGCAGACGGTTATAATGCATCAGTAACACTTTGATTTAATTCATTATACGGATATAATGTTTTCAGGAATAGTAGAAGAAGCAGGAGTTGTGACTGAAGTACGTCATGACGGCTCAAATATACACATAAATGTAAAATGCAGTTTTACAGATGAACTGCGCATAGACCAGTCAGTGGCTCACAACGGGGTATGCCTGACTGTGGTAAGTATCAATCCGGACGGTACTTATACGGTAACGGCCATAAAGGAGACCCTTGAGCGTTCCAACTTAGGCGACCTGCAGGCGGGCAGTCTGGTGAACCTTGAGCGGAGCATGATAATGAACGGGCGCCTTGACGGGCATATTGTTCAGGGACATGTTGATACCACGGCTGTGTGCACTGCCATGGAGGATGCCGACGGAAGCACTTACTATAAATTTGAATATCCCTTTGATGCGGAACTGGCTGCCAAGGGTTATATGACGGTTGAAAAAGGAAGTGTGACAGTCAACGGCGTGAGTCTGACAGTATGTGACAGCGAGCGCTCCAGCTTCAGGGTTGCCATTATTCCCTATACCAAAGAACATACCAATTTCAGAGAGCTGAAGCCTGGCAGCCGTGTAAATCTTGAATTTGACATAATAGGCAAATATCTGGCGCGTCTGCAGGAACTTAAGGGCTGAGATCCGGCATGGCGATGGAGAAGCTGATGCAGTATGTGTGGCAGCACAGGCTGTGGAGCCAACCGCGATTTATCACCGCGGACGGCCAGCGTGTGGAGGTCATAGATCAGGGCCTGCTCAATACTGATTCAGGTCCTGATTTCTTCAACGCCAAAATAAAGATTGGTGAGCGTATCTGGGTTGGTAACATTGAACTTCATCTGCGGAGTTCTGACTGGTACCGTCACGGCCATGATGCTGACAGCAGTTATGATTCAGTCATTCTCCATGTTGTGGGTAAGACAGACGGAGATGTTTACCGTTCCGACGGGCAGAAAATACCTCAGATAGAGATGCCCTGCGCCCCAAATTTCCGTGAGCGTTATCTGTCACTGGTGAATAATCCGCTCAGTAACCTGGCCTGTTCCGGAGAAATGACATCACTGGATGAAATTTATATCCGAGACTGGCTTCACAGTCTGTCCTTCAGCCGCTTGCAGCGGAAGGCAGCGCGTGCATGCGAGCTTGCCCGGCAATATGACGGAGACTGGAGCCAGGCCATCTATATATTACTGTCCCGCGGACTTGGATTCGGACTCAATTCTGATGCTTTTGAGCGTCTGGCTCTTGCTGTGCCGCTTAAAATTCTGCGTAAGCACGGTGATTCCAATGTGAGTGTTGAGAGTATGCTCTTCGGCGTGTCCGGGCTGCTGGATGAGGTGTCCGGTGCGGATGATGATTATATCCGGATGCTTAAGGATGAATACCGTTTCCTGAGCGCCAAGTACCAGTTGAGTGAAGTGGTTTGTCCGGGATGGAAAATGGCCCGTATGCGCCCGAATAATTTTCCACACCGGCGCATAGCAACCCTGGCCACCCTTGTATGCGAAGGTTTCAGGATAGGTTACAAGCTGCTGAGCTGTAAGACTATTGAAGAAGCCCGGGAATTATTCACCTTTGACCTGATGGGTTACTGGAGCCGGAGATATAATTTTCAGAGTGAGACTTCACCCACGTGCCGTGCGCTGAGTCAGAATTCAATTGATACGTTGATTATCAATGTGGTGATTCCGGTACTGTACGGTTACGGTCATGTATATGCTCAGGATGATACGGTTAATACAGCCCTTGAGATGCTGCAGAAGCTTCCGGCGGAAAACAATTCCATTATCCGGCTGTTCCGGAGCGCGGGAGTGAAATGCGATGATGCATTCACTTCCCAGGCCATGATAGAACTGCGAAAAAATTACTGTGACAGCCGCAAGTGCCTATACTGCAGAATCGGACACAAACTCCTCGCCGCCAAAGTAAGACCGTAAAACTCTGTTCACTCTTCTTTAAGCTGGTTTATTATCCAGGTGGTGGTTTGGGTTTTCTGTTCGAGGGTGAGGGAGTGGCCTGTGGTGGGGGCGGTGATGATTGTGCGGGGGGCGGTGATGCTGTTATATACTGAGAGGATGCTTGTTGGGGCGCAGGTGAGGTCATTATATCCGTATGCATAGCATCCGGGCACATTTATTAGTCGGGCAAAGTTTACTGTGTCATAGTACGGGAGTGTTTCCATTATCTGCGGTGTGCGTCTTTCCTGAGTTCTGAGTACTCCGGGCCATCCCCCTGATCTGTTACTGAGAAATCCTGAATGGTCACTCATGGCAGGAAAATTTGCTACGAGTGCTTTTACCTGCGGATGAAGAGCTGTCACTGCAATTGATAAGAATCCTCCCTGGCTTCCGCCGTATGTGGCAACGTTTCCATTACACTGCGGCAGCTGTAGGACAAAATCCACTGCGCGTACTGCTCCGGTGATTACTCTTTTATAATAATATCTGTCACGGTTATCTACATTGAAGAGGGGATACCCGTTCAGCGCTCCTGCGGCAAGGTCAGCATATACCTGGTCAGGCATGTCCACGGGCACTCCGTTGATTCCTATACAGAGTGAAATCACACCCTGGCGTGCATATTCCATTGCGGGTCCGATGGCGTACACACCTGCACCGGGATAATGTACCAGTGCAGGATACTGTCCGGGCTGAGATGGCACTGCCAACATTCCGTGTATTCTTCCCACGCCTGACCCTACATTAAATGATACTCTGTAAACATTGACATCCGCAGTGGAACGCTGCGGGAGAAGTTCCATTACCGGATCCAGGTCTGTGGCACGTGCATTTTCCAGTACATTCTGCCAGAACTGGAGGAAGTCCTCCGGCATGGACTGTGTGGGTTCTATCTGCTCCGGATCTACGGCGTATGTGCCCAGTGAAGTGTATGATTTATTGTTGGCGGCAAATGATGCCTTACAGCGGACAAATCCGGGAGTTTCCGCCAGGCCTGCATATATGCGTGCTGTACCGTCAGAGAGGACGGCAGATTCTGTGCGGAAGGGCGGCATGCCGTCATTACTGAGAGCAAACTCAACATCAGCATCAGACACGGGTATATTATATCTGAGCACCTGAATATTGAAAAAGAGGGAGTCTCCCACAGCTGCTTCCCAGCTTCCGGACTCAGGAGAGACTATCACCTGATATTCTTCATTGATGAGGTTGGCATTGATGACCAGCGGTGAGATTATACTTAAAAACAGTACGGACAGAATTCCCAGTGATTTTTTCATGTTGTTTCAGTAATTATGTAATGATGGTACAAAGGTACCAATTATATGGGATTATCCGAGTTTTCAACAGTATTTTTTATTTGTTATTTTATTTATCTTTTTAATTGAAAAAAATTTAATCCCGATAAAATATTTAACTACAATAATAAACGGTGTCAGTAAGTGTGATAACTTTTTGATAAAAAACTTGACAAGTGAGGTTATAAAATGAGAATTTTGATAACTGACATTTTATTTACATATTAACTGCTTATATATAAGTGATTAAGTATATTTATCAACAGTATGTCAATAAGTATTGATGTCAGTAATTTGATAACTTTTCAGTGTTGAAAACCGCCCAAAACGGGTTGAGAAGTATGGGAGTAAGTTTTCAATAAATATGTGAGTGAAAATAATGATTTTTTCAGGGATGTTTCTGTATAATGAGCAGCGGTTATAAAAGCAAATTAATTTTTAAAAAAGTTACTGAATAGTTATCAATACTTATCAAAGAGTTATTGACATTAAAAAATATATTGGAATATGGGGAATTTTGTCTATATTTGCGGGGATATGAAGAAGAAGACAATCTGGGAGATGGGCAGGCTGAGTGCGGAGGAATTCCGCCGGAGCCGCAAGATACCGCTCATAATAGTGCTGGACAATATCAGATCACTGAACAATATAGGGTCAATCTTCAGGAGTTCAGATGGATTTGCGGTCCAGCGGTTGGTATTATGCGGTATAACGAGCTGTCCCCCGTCAGTAGAAATTCATAAGACCGCTCTTGGGGCGGAGGATACCGTTGATTGGGAATATGAGTCAGATACGATGGAGGCTGTGCGCAAACTCAGGGAGTGCGGAGTCAAGATAGTATCCCTTGAACTTACGCACGGCAGTGTTTCTCTGGCGGATTTTGAGCCTGAGGCTGATACGGTTTATGCCCTTGTGGTGGGTAACGAGGTGGACGGAGTGCGTCAGGATGTGGTTGATTTTTCTGATTTCTGCCTTGAGATACCACAGAGCGGCACCAAGCATTCACTGAATGTGTCAGTTTCCACAGCTGTTGCAGCCTGGACTTTTTACAGTTATTATTTAAAACATTAAAGTTATCAACATAATGTCAACAATCATATATCCGGCTCCATTAAAACGCGGTGATAAAATAGCGATAGTATCTCCGGCGGGGGCAGTGGATCCGGCCAAAGTGGAGGGTGC
>CAZNBD010000029.1:6969-16220 GCA_964571405.1 uncultured Bacteroides sp.
GATATCTCGGCCCTGCATGCGCTGCTGTCCAGTGAGGGAATAGCCAGCATTCATGCTCCCATGGCGGGTCAGATAATGCTCGGGCGTGATGATCAGGACACGGACTCTCTGCTGAGGATACTTGAAGGAGAAACTCCGGTATATACATTTGATGCGCATCAGTATGACCGTCAGGGAATAGCCACAGGAAAACTCCTGGGCGGAAACCTGGCTGTGCTGGCTGAGCTTATCAGTACACCTTATGATATAATTCAGCCTGACACCATTCTGTTTATAGAAGATGTGTCAGAGCCTATATATAAAATAGAGCGCATACTGTACCAGCTGCGGCTCAGCGGTGTACTGGAGAATCTGCGCGGGCTGATAGTGGGACAGTTTACAGAGTACCGTCCGGATGCCAATTATGCTGATATGGAAACCATGATAAGGGATGCGGTGTCAGGGTATAATTACCCGGTGGCATTTAATGTTCCGGTTGGACATGTGGACCACAATCTTCCGCTGATCGAGAGCGCCGAGGTTACACTGAAGGTGAGTCCTTCCGGTACCAATTCACTGATATTTCACAGACCGGTCAGACAGGATTAAGAGATGAAAAGGGGTACAATATATCTGTTTCCGAGTCTGCTGTCTGCGGTGCCTGTGAGCCAGGTACTGCCTCAGTACAATATTGAATTGATCCGCACGGTGAAATACTTTGTGGTTGAAGAGCTGCGTACGGCGCGCAGATTTCTGAAGGCGTGTGACCGCAACATAGACATTGACAGTCTCCATATTGAGGAACTCAATGAGCATACGCCTGCGGAGGCGGTGAGTGCCCTGCTCTCCCCTGCCCTTTCCGGAAATGACATAGGGGTTATAAGTGAGGCTGGCTGTCCGGCGGTGGCAGACCCGGGTTCAGACCTTGTGGCGGCGGCTCAGCGTGAGGGAATACGTGTGGTACCCCTGGTGGGGCCAAACAGTATCCTCCTGTCCCTAATGGCCTCCGGGTTCAATGGTCAGAGTTTTACTTTCCATGGTTATCTGCCCATAGACAGCGGGGCGCGTGCCTCAGCACTGAAACAGATGGAGGGCAATATCCGCCGTCTGCATCAGACTCAGATATTTATTGAGACCCCTTACAGAAACATGAAGCTGGTGGAGGATCTGATAAAGAATCTGCCGGGTAACATGCGGCTGTGCATTGCCTGTGACATCACAGGAGAAAATGAATTTATCCGTACATGCACGCTGTCACAGTGGAAGCAGCAGCTTCCGGAACTGAACAAGCGTCCAACCATATTTCTATTATATTCATGAGCCGGCGCAGACAGAAAAGAAACAGGGAACTATATATGCTTGATCATCCCGGCCTGTTTGATGTGGCAGAGGATGACGCACCCCTGCCCTGCCCTGCCGAGGCCCAGGTGCAGCAGCGCCTCCGGTTCATGTCATTTGGCAGCGGTAGCTCAGGAAACTGCGCGTACATAGGCACGGAACGCAGCGGGGTGCTCATTGATGCGGGCGTGGATAACAATTATGTAATGAGTGAGCTTGCCGCCAACAGCATTGACATCAGGACCATTTCAGGTATCATACTGACTCATGACCATACTGATCATGTCAAATATGCTTACGCACTGCTGCGCAATAATAAGCATATGAAGCTGTACGCCACCCCGCGCACGCTGACAGGTCTGCTCAGGCGGCATAATATCAGCCGGAGAATTTCTGATTATCATCAGCCTATTTACAAGGAAATTCCATTCATGGCGGGAGAACTGGAGATAACAGCCTTTGAGACCAGCCATGACGGAACGGATAATGTGGGATATGCGGTAAATGCGGGAGATATACGTTTTGTGGTGGCCACAGACACGGGTACCATCACCTCACGTGCCGATTATTACCTGCGTCAGGCCGCCCACATAATGCTTGAGAGCAATTATGATTACAATATGCTGCGGACCGGGCCGTACACGGAGCGTCTGAAGGCCCGCATACTTTCCACCACCGGCCATCTGGACAATGCAGAGGCGGCCCGTTTTGTGGCTTCGGCGGCCAAGGGCGGCACGCTGCGCCGGCTGTTCCTGTGCCATCTGAGTGATGAGAACAATTCACCTCAGACAGTGGCAGAAACCCTGAGGCGTGAACTGGAAGCCTGCGGTTTAAGTGCCACTGATGAACTGGTGGCAGCGGCAGATCCGCGGATTGCATATCAAATATTGCCGCGGAGCACGTCATCTCACCTGACAGTTTTGTTATAATATAAATTGATATAATTAACCCCGAAACATATTCATATATTATGAAGGTACACAATTTTGCAGAGACCCCCTCACTGGTGAGTCAGTATCTTTCAGAGATGCGTGATGTAAATGTACAGAAAGACAGACTGCGTTTCCGCCGCAACCTGGAGCGCATAGGAGAAATCATGTCTTATGAAATCAGCAAGACCTTGAGTTACCGTCAGGAAGCGGTGCGCACACCCCTGGATGTTGAAGCCGTTTGTGACGTAATAGATGAGAAAATAGTACTTGCCACCATTTTCCGCGCCGGTGTACCATTCCATCAGGGATTCCTCAGATATATGGATGGAGCCGAGAACGCATTTGTTTCCGCGTACCGCAAATATAAGGAGAAAGAGAACTTTGATATCTGCATAGAGTACCTTGCCTCACCGCGACTTGACGGAAAGACCCTGATACTGTGTGATCCCATGCTTGCCACCGGTGCCAGCATGGAACTGAGTTACAAGGCCCTGCTCACCAAGGGCAGCCCCGCCAAGGTTCATATTGCCTCCGTGATAGCCTCCCGTCATGCCGTGGATTACATGAACACAGTCATGCCTGAGGACGCCGAGCTGTGGGTGGGAGTGATAGATGATAAGATCAACGCCCATTCATATATAGTCCCCGGCCTCGGCGACGCCGGAGACCTGGCCTACGGTGTAAAGGAATAAAGGGAAAAAGATTAATAAATTAAAAGAAGCGGTGCACCGGTCTGGCGCACCGCTTCTTTATCCGCAGATGGTATTTCTGCGGGGTCCGGTGGGTTTTATCAGAAGTGATGGTAACCAATAAACATTTATGGCTTGTCACATTATTTCAATCAAGTCAAAATAAAACATACGTGTTCTCAGTTCATCATCAAGATTGATAGAATAATATTCTTTTTCATCATCAAGGCGAGGAAACAATGGCAAAAATCCATTACGCTCATAATAGCGTATGGTGTGAGGAGAATTGACAGCATCAACAAGTAAAAATCTACATCCGGTTTTATTGTCCTGGGTAGTAAACCACTCTTTGATGAAGTCCATTATTTGAGCACCAATACGATACTCAGAACTTTGGAAATCAATGCAAACTCCCAAGCGACCGATTAAAACAGCAGGGTATGTACGTCCTTGTTTGTTGTAGGCAATCCCCTTATTTAGACGCCGTTTGGGATTATTCTTCAAATGTGTAGTCTGGATGCCTGCGTTTGCAAGAGTAATCATTGCTACAATCTTAGTATCATCTGAATTATCAAGCCAACAATATGTTTTGCCCATTAAATCTTTTTCATAGGCAATTGCATCATTGGCAAAGAAGTCATTCAAGTCATCTACACCGCAATTGAATGGCTTGCAATTACGAAGAATCTGCTCGTTGTATTTGAACAGCGTGCAGTCATAATTGAGACGATACGAGGACTGTTCCATCATTTCATCCATGAGGGAATAAATTCACGAGAACGACGCATAATTTCAGCGATACGTTTTTCTTTATCCTCAGATATTATACGGCGAGGTTTACGCTCCCGTTCTTCTGCTTTACGGATAAAGTCTTCTGCTATTTCACCGGTCAATATTGGAACGGCTTTAATTGGTGTTGCCATATTTTTCCTTTTTATTATGCAAAGTTACAATATTATAACGAATTACACAAGCATTTGGATGTTAACGCCAGTGAAACAGTTTAAAAGCTGCAGACCCCGCAGATGGTATTTCTGCGGGGTCCGGTGGGTTTTATCAAAAGTGATGGGAATCAGAGGTCTTCTTCAATTGAGAAGTCGTCTGCGAGGTCATCCATGTCCTCGTCCAGGTCTGTGGCGGGTGTCTGTTCTTCAGCGGGTTTGGCTGCTGCTTTGGGTGCGCGGCGGGGATCCTTGTCTGAGGTGCGCATTGCTGCCAGGATGGCTTCTGCCAGTTCTTCTGCCAATTCGGGATTGTCCTCCAGGGTGAGCAGGACATTGTCACGTCCCTGTCCGAGTTTGGTGCCGTTATAACTGAACCATGAACCGCTCTTATTGATGATGTTATATTCCACACCGAGGTCAACAATTTCACCGGTGCGCGAGATTCCACGTCCGAACATTACGTCAAACTCAGCGCGCTTGAATGGGGGTGCCACCTTGTTCTTGACCACTTTGATGTATGCGCGGCGTCCCTGGACGTCCTCACCCTGCTTGATGCTTCCTCTGGAGCGGATGTCTATGCGGACTGAGGCGTAGAATTTGAGGGCGTTACCGCCGGTGGTGGTTTCAGCGGGTCCGAACATGGATCCGATTTTTTCACGGAGCTGGTTGATGAAGATACAGGTTGTCTTGGTTCTGGCAATTGCACCGGTAAGTTTACGCATTGCCTGAGACATGAGGCGTGCCTGGAGTCCCATGTTGCGGTCTCCCATCTCGCCTTCAATTTCGGCTTTAGGGGTCAGTGCAGCCACTGAGTCAATGACCAGGATGTCAATGGCGCTGGAGCGGATGAGCTGTTCAGCAATTTCCAGGGCCTGTTCACCGTTATCCGGCTGAGAGATGAGGAGGTTATTTACGTCCACACCCAACTGCTCGGCATAGAATCTGTCAAATGCGTGCTCGGCGTCAATGATTGCGGCAATACCGCCCATTTTTTGCGCTTCTGCAATGGCGTGTATGGCCAGGGTGGTTTTACCGGAAGATTCCGGACCGTATATTTCAATGATTCTACCGCGGGGGTAACCTCCCACGCCGAGGGCATAATCAAGGCTAATGGAGCCGGTGGGAATTACTTCCACGTTTTCCACCACTTCATCACCCATCTTCATGATGGCGCCTCGGCCGTATGCTTTTTCAATTTTTCCCATGGCCTGCGCAAGTGCATCCATGCGGGCGGCCTGTGGGTCTTTTTCTTTTACGCCCTTCTTGGGCTTCTCTGTTGCTTTGGCACTCATATGTGTTGTCTTTTATTTGTTTTCTGTTTTGATTGTTTTAATTTCACTATGCAAAGTTACAACGCTACCTGTGCAATAATGTTTCCCGGTATTCTTAAATAACGTTAAACGACAGAATCGGTCAGAACCATTTCATGCATGCCGTGTTTTAATAGTACATAGCAAAATTACTTTTTCCATTGCAAGAAATGTGATAATGATTGGTTTATTATCTAATGTGGCGACACCGTGAGGCGTTGCCACATTAGCGTTTAACGGTGTTTCATTGCGCAGGAGTAACGGTGCCGTGAAGGCGGAGCTGGAGGCGCTCTGTCTTACCGTTTGCATTCTTGAGGCGGAGTGTAACGCTTTTATCCACCTCACCCCTCTGTCCGGCGGGTATGAACTTGACTGTTACAGAACCGGACTGTCCGGGCATTATGGGACGGCGTGTGTATCTGGGTTCAGTGCATCCGCAGCTGGCGCGTGCGCTCAGGATTGATACTGCGCTCTCACCGGTGTTTCTGAGTGTGAATTCATGCACTACAGGGGCACCGTCGGCCCTGACGTTGCCAAATTCATACAGCAGAGTGTCAACCTGTATTCCCACTTTATGTCCGGGAGGGGCTGCATTGACCTGCTGTGTGCAGAACAGCAGCAGTGTCAGGCTGAAGAGAAGGGAGATTATTATGCTTTTATTTTTCATTTCTGTTTTTTGAAGTATTGCTCCAGGACATCCGCTGCGGCGGCAAAACTGCTGCGGCGGTTAGAAAGGACGTCAGCTTCAGCGGCCACAAGGCGGGTTTCTATCTCAGGATTATCATAAAAATGTTTACGGAGCTGTTCATCAATGGTTTCATACATCCACCAGCGTGCCTGCTGCTGACGCTTGAGTTCAAAATATCCGTTGTTCTTGACGTAAACAAAGTAACGGTCTATCATCTCCCATATTTCAGGAATACCCAATTCATAATATCCGGAATATGTGAGCACCTCAGGTTTCCATCCGGAGGCTGTGGGCGGGAAGAGGTGGAGGGCTGAGCGGAACTGGGCCTGTGCCAGCTGCGCGGGGCCTACATTGTCTCCGTCTGCCTTGTTTATGACAATTGCATCCGCCATTTCCATAATACCGCGTTTGATACCCTGGAGTTCATCACCGGCTCCGGCAATCTGGATGAGCAGGAAGAAGTCCACCATTGAGTGTACGGCGGTCTCACTCTGCCCTACCCCGACGGTCTCCACAAAAATATTGTCATACCCGGCGGCTTCACACAGGACAATGGTTTCCCTGGTCTTGCGTGCCACACCGCCGAGGCTGCCGGCGGAGGGGCTGGGGCGGATAAATGCATCATTCTGCTGTGAAAGCTTTTCCATGCGGGTTTTATCACCCAAGATGGAGCCTTTAGTACGTTCACTGGAGGGGTCAATGGCCAGCACTGCCAGTTTACCTCCGTGCTTGAGAACGTGGAGGCCAAAAACGTCTATACTGGTACTCTTACCTGCACCGGGCACACCGGTTATGCCGATTCTGCGAGATTTTCCGGAGTAAGGGAGACATTTCTCAATAACTTCCTGGGCAATGGCGTAATGTTCCGGTGCAAGACTTTCCACCAAGGTCACTGCCCTACTCAGAACCGTGATGTTACCTTTGAGAATACCCTCCACCAATTCAGAGGCTGTGGGGAGGGGCTTGCGCCTGGGGCGCTTGTGCAGGTAAGGGTTCACGCTGGGGGGCTGGGCAACTCCGGAGTTTACTGTCAGCCCCGTATATTTTTCATCGTTTTCAGGATGTTCCATTGAAATTAACTTCAGATTAAAAAGAGACTTACGCCAGGGTGCGCTGAGCCGGCGGGATTACTTTTTTGAAAGCGCGGCGGCGGCGGTGCTGGCGGCGCTGGAAGTATTCCCACTGTTTCTGTACGCTCTCGTTGCCTTCCAGTTCCAGATTTGATTCCGCTTCCTTATATCCGTTCTTGATATAGGCGGGGATGAGGTGGGCAAAGAGGAGAGCGTTGACGCCCTTGTTCTGATACTCGGGCTTGACGGCCACCAGGAGGAGGTCTACCACATCACTGTTTCCGCGTATGGCTTTGAGCAGGTGATACCAGCCGAAGGGGAAGAGGCGGCCGTGGCTTTTCTGCAGGGCACGTGACATGGACGGCATGCTGATGCCCACAGCAACAAGTTCTTCATTGCTGTCCACCACCAGGCACACGTCCTCCAGGCGGAGGATGTCAATGTACTGTGAGATATAGTAATCAATCTGACGGTCTGTCAGTGCAGAATAACCGTACAGGTCCTTGTAAGCCTCGTTTATAAGCTCAAAGATGGCGTGTCCGTATTTTTCCTTGATTTTCTTTCTTGAAGTGAATGTAAGGGGTTTGAGGCCATATTTACGCGCAACAATCTCAGCAATGCGCATATACTTTTCCGGGACTGCGTCAGGGACGGTCATGCGGTATTCCACCCAGTCCACATCCTTTTCAAATCCGAGGCGCTCCAGGTGCTCAGGATAATAAGGATAATTGTAAATAGTGGCCATGGTGCCCAGCTCATCAAACCCCTCGATGAGCATGCCCTCATGATCCATGTCAGTAAATCCCATCGGTCCGACAATCTCAGTCATTCCGCGCTGACGCCCCCAGTCCTGCACGGTGTTGATGAGTGCCTCAGACACCTCAGGGTCATCTATGAATTCAATGAAGCCGAAGCGGACCGTTTTCTTGCCGGTCTTTTCATTGGCGTGGCGGTTAATGATGGCAGTTACAGTGCCGACAGGTTCTCCGTTTCTCCATGCCATGAATGACTGAGCTTCACAGAAATCAAATGCGGGGTTCCGGGTGGGGTCAAGTGTCTGCATGTCATCCATGATGAGCGGAGGCACATAACAGTCATTACCTTTATAAAGGTCAATTCCAAACTGAACGTACTGCTCCAGCTGATCTGTGGAGGAAATGGGTTTTACTGTTACTGACATAAGGAAATAATCGAATTGGGAACGTTGTTGAACTGAGGAATTTCAGGGCGGTACGGAGAGAGGAGCCAGATCACCAGGATTATCATTGCCACCAGGAAGATAGACAGCAGGATATACAGGCGGCGTGTTGACCGGTTTTCAAGTGCCAGGTGGAGCTGTTCCAGGTTCCGGTACCGGTTTTTGGGATTTGCGCTGGTGCACTTGTCTGCCACGCGGCGCAGTACCGGATCATCAATTCCGGTGGCGTCAAGGGCTTCCTTGAGTACCTGACCGTAATAAAATATATCATCCTGGCGCTGCCCGGGTGTCAGAGACGGGCGCTGCTCAAAGCCTACATCAATAAGCTTCAGATTTCCAACTTTTTCAGTGAAAATTATGTTTTCCGGCCTGAGCGGAGGATGGACAATGTGGTTGGCCTCAATGTACTGGAGTGCGCTGACCAGCTGGTGACGCATCTGTCCGATGTGGGCTGCGGTAACGCGTTTTTCATTGATGAGTGTACGGAGGGTGTCTCCGTACACATCATCAGTTATAATGCTCAGTCCCACACCCGGAACTTCCTCAAAGTCATTTATCATGACAATATTTGGGTGCGCCAGATTATACCGCACGTCAAATTCATTTTCAATCATTGCGCGGTACTGCGGCAGGTCCCGGTACCGGGGCTTGAGGGTCTTGAGCATTACCCACTTGCCAAATTTCTTGGCAGTGTAAATGTCATAGAACTCCTCGTCCCAGTTGGGCAGGTGCTCAATTTCAGTCCATCTCTGCGAGGTGTCAGTCATTATTTACTGCAGGGGATTGGAGATATAAATTCTGTACTGTCCGGGTTCAAGAGTGAATGTTTGTTCAGCATCCTGACCGCTGAAAGCGTCAACAGCACCTTCAGCCAGGGGCACGGTTACTGCTGCGGGTTCGGTGCCGAGGTTGACGGCCACTGTTGTGGCGCTGCCGTCCAGGTCACGTGTAAATGCATAAATACCGGGGGCCTCGGTGTCTATTTTCTGAATAGGAGCGCCGTAATAACCGGCGGCCAGTTCAGGACGGTTATGTTTGAGGCGGTTCATGTTCTGATAGAACACAAAGTAATCATTGCGGGGCTCCCACTGGGGTGCGTTGTC
>CAZNBD010000029.1:16320-18660 GCA_964571405.1 uncultured Bacteroides sp.
TGTTCTGATAGAACACAAAGTAATCATTGCGGGGCTCCCACTGGGGTGCGTTGTCTTTCTCAAAGAACTCAAATGCGCGGTTCATGCCGGTTTCCTGGCCGGTATAAATCAGGGGCATGCCTGGGAGGGTGTAAGACAGCACTGCAAATGCGGGTGCCAGATTGCCGAGGCGTTCAAACTCTGTGCCTTCCCATGAATTGAGGTCATGGTTGGAGGTCATGTTCATCATGTACGCATATGAGGGGTACTGCTGAGCCTGGACTTCAAGGAGTGAGTCAATGGCCTGGGCGTATTTGACGGGGAAGGTCTTGACATTTCCCTGAGCGTCAGCAAAAGTGTACTGCCCTGCTGTGGCGGCTATCTCACTGAAGAGGTCCTTCATGGGCCAGTTATAATCCATGTCAAAAGCTCTCTCCACCAGTTCCGGTTCAACAGCTTCAGCCAGCATGAAAATCTCACGGTCACCGGCGGCTTCTTCAAGCTGACGGCGTGCATCGTTCCAGAAATCAACGGGAACCAGGCCTGCCACATCACAGCGGAAACCGTCAATACCCACTTCTGTAATCCAGAATTTGAGTGCGTCAATCATGGCGGCGCGGGTGCCTTCATTTGAGTAATCAAGCTGATAAACGTCAGTCCAGTCATAGGGGCCGTACATCTGGCCTTCCTCGTTGAGCTTGTAGTATTCAGGGTGTTCGCTTACCCAGGTGTTGTCACATCCGGTGTGGTTGGGCACCCAGTCTATTATTACTTTCATACCGGCTGCGTGAGCGGAGTCCACCACGGCCTTGAAATCATCAAGTGTACCGAATTCAGGATTTACGGCCTTGTAATCCTTGACGGCATAATAGCTGCCGAGGGTACCCTTGCGATTGAGTTCACTGATGGGATGTATGGGCATGAACCAGAGGATGTCCACTCCCAGCTCCTGAAGACGCGGTATCTGGCTCTGAAAGGCATTGAATGTGCCTTCATCTGTGTACTGACGTGTGTTGACTTCGTATATAACTGCATTGCGGCTCCACTGCGGATGGGAGATGGAGTCTGTGGCTTCTGTGTCATTGGCGGCCTTGCCTGAGCCGGAGCATGAGCAGAGAAGTGCGGCAGCGGCGCAGACCAGTGAAATGAATTTTTTCATGGTTATAAGATGTTAGGTTATGTATCGTTTTCAGGGGTTGACGGGTATTTCACGGTCAATGGATTTGTCAAGGGAAATGAGGGTTTCTGTTCCGGTAACGCCGTGAATCATCTGTATTTTCTTGTTGAGGAGTTCCATAAGATGCTCGTTGTCACGGGCGTACAGCTTTACCAGCATGGTGTACGGGCCTGTTGTGAAGTGACATTCCACAATTTCCGGAATTTTCTCAAGTTCCGGCACGACATCAGAGTACATGGCTCCTCTTTCCAGATTGACCCCTATATATGTGCAGGTGGAATATCCCAGGATTTTGGGATTGACATGATACCCGGAGCCGGTGATTACATTCATATCAATGAGGCGCTGAAGGCGCTGATGGATGGCAGCGCGGGAGACGCCGCAGGAGAGCGCCACATCCTTGCTGGGGATGCGGGCGTTTTGCATTACTATTTTGAGTATCTGACGGTCAAGTTTGTCAATTTTTTCCATCTGCAGTGTTTTTTGGTATTGTTATTTTGCCGTCAAAATTACAAAATAATCACGTACAATCCAAAAAATATTTGTCATTATGTTACAAAACATGTTTAATTCCGCACAAAATGTATTTAGTGTCTTTTGAGATTTCTGCGGATTCTGCTCAGGGGGATGTGTGATATGGCGGAGTGGGCGCACATGCGGCGGAAAGCTGATGAGCCCATGTTCTCCAGTGTCTCTGCGTCTATTTCCTTGAGTCTCGGGCTGAGTCTGAATTCAGGCAGGGCAGGGGAGGGCTGTGCGTTCAGGGGGCATACGCCGGTGCAGACATCGCATCCGTAAATTCTGCCGGGTAATCTGAGTCCGTCCGGGAGTTCAGCCTTATGTTCTATTGTGAGGTATGACAGGCATTTACGCGCATCCACACTGCCGTCACCCCTGATGGCCGCCCCCGGACAGGCACGCTGGCAGAGCTGACAGTCTGCGCAGGGGTCCTCCAGGATTGGCCGGAGAATTTCCGGAACGGGATGCGTCCACAGTATTTCAGCAAGGAATACTCGGGTTCCGGCCCCCGGCACATAAAGCATGCCGCTGCGGGTACATTTACCCACTCCGGCCCGCTCGGCCAGAAATCTCTCACGCACCGGAGCACTGTCCACACAGATTCTGGTGTGGCTGCCGGGAACCAGCGTCTCCATTGCTTCCGCCGTTTGAGCCAGGCGCTGCCG
>CAZNBD010000029.1:18760-23733 GCA_964571405.1 uncultured Bacteroides sp.
GGCTGCCGGGAACCAGCGTCTCCATTGCTTCCGCCGTTTGAGCCAGGCGCTGCCGCAGAACCGTGTGGTAATCATCTCCGCGGGCATAATCACTGAAGAGGGGGTGTGTATCCTCGCGGTCTGCAGGTGCATAACTGAAGGCTGCGCACAGGGCTGAGCGCGCACCTTCAAGCACCATATCCGGATTGAACCGTGCCTGCTGCCCTGTTACCATGTATTCCATTGTGGCATGGAAGCCTTTTTCAAGCCAGTTATGATACAAGGAGCGGTCATGTGAATCCTCTGTGAGGGATGTGAAACCGGCTGCGACGGCTCCGCTCTTCAGTGCCTTTCTTATGATCCGCTCAAAATCACATTGGGATGGCTTCAAATTCATATCCTTGACTTTTAAGCCATTCAATGGAGCGGGGGAGTGCCCGGCGCATGTTTTCTCCGGCCTTGATGGAATCATGAAAAACGATTATGGAGCCGTTACGCGCATATTTACGGACGTTTTCAAACACCTGATCCGGATTGAGGCGCCGGGAATAATCACGTGTGACAAGGTCATACATCACAATATTGAATCTCTGCCTGAGGGCCTTGGCCTGCTTGAAACGGAGCAGGCCGTGAGGTGGGCGGAACAGATGGCTGTCAATGAGTTCAGCGGCCTGGGTCACATCACGGAGGTATCTGACGGTGAGCACTTTCATGCCCTGCAGATGATGCATGGTATGGTTTCCGATGCTGTGACCGCGTCGGCGTACTTCCTCCATCAGTGCGGGATATTTCCGCACATTGTCTCCCACCATGAAGAATGTGGCCTTTATCCCGTAACGGTCCAGGGTGTCAAGCACCCATGGAGTCTGTTCCGGAACGGGGCCGTCATCAAATGTGAGGTACACCACTTTCCGGCCGTGACGTTTGAGACGCCACAGGGCCTCTGGAAAGAGCAGCCGGTACAGCAGCGGTGGTTGCTCAATCAGCATCAGTTCATATTATGCATGGCAGCCCACTGGTCAGCGGTGATGCCGTATGTGCTCATGATGCGGTTACTGATTTCCATGGGCTCTACCCCGAAGTAATCATGCATGCCGCGCAGGGATGCAGCCAGGCGGATGTACTCCTGGTCTGAAGGATGGTATGAATCAATATCCCGGCGGAGGGTGGAGGCATCGTAACCGTGGATATAAATCAGGGGTGCTATTACCCAGTCATCCTCAATGGACAGGGAGTTCAGAAGCTGAACCAGCTGCTGTTCCTGTTCCGGGTCAAGGTCTTCCGTTTCCATGGCCTTGAGCAGTTCAACTCTGTTGAGGATTGACACTGCCTCTGCCAGATATCCCATGGAGAGCAGTTCTGTACGGCCCATGTTATTGAGGTCATAAGTACTGAGTGCGGATCCATATTTGATGAGCTGAGCGTATCTTCCCACCTCGGCTTCTGCCAGCTGCTGTGCTCTGTTGAGGTCCTCAGGGTTATGGCTGGAGTAATACAGTTTCAGGTACGCTGCGGCCATGTACAGTCCCATCATGTTGTCATACGGAGAAACGGATGCGGGGAGCTTTTTCTCTGTGAGGTCAAGGAGGATGCGGGCCAGATCCTGGTGTGTGGCAGGGGCTTCGTATCCGGCTTCTGTGGCGGCCTGTACGCTTGATTTGAGAGCTTCAGTGTCAGGATTCACCAGCAGGTCCTCTACCACGGAGTAAATGCCGCTGCGGAGTGATGAAACCATTCTGCGTACGGTCTCATCCAGATACAGGTTCTCAGCTCCGGGCTGGTCAAGACCTCCCCAGCGGTACTGGGTAACTATCTTGCTGAAAGCTTTCTGAGGTGCGGAGGTGTAACGGGCCGGGGTGTTGTAAGGAGTTACTTCATAAGCCAGTCCGGACGCTGCCATATATGGAGACAGGCCAAGATAATACTTGGTGGGTACGGTGGTGGCAAAGTAAATGGGACGCTCCCAGTTGTTGGCCATTGAGTTGGTAATCATATCCAGCGAGAGTACCCGGCTCTGGTTCATGCCGGAGCCCTGGCGGCTCAGGTTGGTGGCTATTCCGGGAGTCTGACGTGCCAGAATGGAGTCCGGTGCGCCTCCTTCCCATCCGTAACGGCTCATGGCGGCTTCCGGGTTTACATCAATATAGATATTGGGGTTGGTCAGATAATGAGCGCCGAAACGGGTGTGGTCGGAGGTGTACAGCTGGCGGAGGGCATCCTCGGCCGGAACTGCTGTGGTGTCGTAAGGTACTACAAAGCTGTAAGCCAGGCGCTCGTAAGCCCAATCGTTTGGTGTGGCGGTCATCTTTATGCCGGCGGCATCATATGTGGGGAGTGTCTGCTGGGTGGCGTACCAGTCTGTTGTGAGATAACTGAGGTTTACCACTCGCACATCAGTGCGGAATCCCTCAACCTCCTGGGCGTACCAGAGGGGGAAGGTGTCATTGTCGCCGTTGGTGAATATGATGGCGTTTTCATCCAGTGAGCTCAGGTAATTGAAACCGAAATCCCGTGTGGTGTATCTGCCGGAGCGGTCATGGTCATCCCATGTCTGGGATACCATCTGAACGGGGATGAGAACTGCCACCACACATGCCACGATGGCTGCAGGTACAGAGCCCTGACGCTGCTCTTCTTTCTTGGGTTTCTTGCTCAGCCATGAATTGAGGAGTGTGCCTATCACTGTGATTCCTAATCCAATCCAGATGGCAAAGGCATAGAATGAACCGGCAAAGGCATAATCGCGTTCACGCGGCTGAGCCGGGGTCTGGTTCAGGTAAAGCACAATGGCTATTCCGGTCATGAAGAACAGGAAGAATACAACCCAGAACTGTTCTATTCCGCGGCCTTCCGCGCTCCAGCGGCGGTACAGAGCCTGTCCCAACAGTCCGATGAGGCCCAGGAGCAGCGGCAGCATATAGAATACATTGTGTCCCTTGTTGTCTTTTCCGTACTCATCAGGCAGGAGGCTCTGATTACCCAGGCGGGCATTGTCTATGAAGGGTATGCCGCTGATCCAGTTGCCTAAATGGGGCTCACCGTTGCCCTGGAGGTCATTCTGGCGTCCTGCAAAATTCCACATGAAATATCTCCAGTACATGTGGTTGAGCTGGTAATTGACAAAATACCGGAGGTTTACGTCAAAACCGGGCTTGTAAATGGTTTTCTGCTCTGCGGGTGCGCCGGTCTGGCTGTTGACGGCTGTTGTGGCCACCTGTACGTTGGGCAGATAACGCAGCAGTGTTGTCTTGGGGACATATCCCATCTGAGCCCACTGCTGGCGTTCAGCCATGGGAATATTGTCAAAGTCTGTGATGCGGTAACCGGTCCAGCCTTTATAACTGGGTACATGCGCCTCATCAGAGGAATAGATGCGGGTAAAGAGCATGTTCAGGTCAGGCATGGTCTTGTAATCCGGACGCTCAATTTCCTTGACGTACTCGTCAGGCTGGGTGGGATTTGTCTTAACCACCTTGGAGTACAGGCTTGAAGGCCTGTTAACGGCACCTCCCTGTTCATCACGGAGATATCCGTCAATGACACGCATTACCGGCAGCCCTGTGGCATCAACAGCCACATAGTAAACGCCGCTTCCCTCCGGATATTCTTCTTCTTCAAATGCTTCAGCAAATGTGGGGCCCAGGAAGAGGGGGCGCTCACCGTACTGCTCGCGGCTCAGATATGAGGACAGGGAGAATACATTGTCAGGTGCATTCTGGTTCATGGGGGTGTTGGCGCTGGCGCGGATAAGCAGAAGTGCGTAGCTGGAGTAACCGATAAAGATTACAAACACGCTGAGCACCACCACACTGAGCAGCCGGCGGTTGACTGCCTTGACGGCAAACATTCCCACTGCCATAAGGCTTGTGAGGAAGAAGCCGGCCAGGACGGAGTGGCCGATGAAAGGCAGGCCGGAAAGTACCAGGGCGATGAGACTTACAATTTTGGCAATCTCCAGGTTCTGCTTGTAGATAAGGTACAGAGCCAGGATAAATGTGCCGACAAGAATGATGGCGTAAATCAGTACGCCGGTGTTATAACTCATGCCCAGTCCATTGACACACAGAATCTCAAACCACTGAGCCACCATCACAAATCCCGGAACAAGACCGTACAGAATTGCTGCAACAATGACGCAGCTGACTCCGAGGGCACAGAGGCTGCCCAGGGCGTTGACGTTGCGGCTCTTGCGGTAATAGTAAATCAATCCCAGTGCCGGGATACAGAGCAGGTTCAGCAGATGGACGCCTATTGAAACACCAATCACATAGGCAATCAGGATAAGATACTTGTCAGCGTCCGGAGAGTCAGCGCGGTTTTCCCATTTGAGCATCAGCCAGAATACCAGGGCAGTGCAGAAAGAGGAGAATGCGTACACCTCGCCTTCCACAGCAGAGAACCAGAAGGTATCACTCCACGTATATGCCAGTGCGCCGCAGACACCGGATGCCATGATGATGACAGTCTGCCATGTGGAGGGGACAGCGCCGTCCCTGACCATCAGGCGCCGGGCCAGATGGGTTACTGACCAGAACAGCAGCAGGATGGTGGCCGCGCTCAGCAGGGCGGACATGGAGTTGACCGCCATGGCCGCTGAGGACATCTCGCCCCCGAAGAGCGTGATGAAGAAACGAGCCGCAAGCATAAAGATAGGGTTGCCCGGCGGGTGACCCACTTCCAGCTTGGCACCCTGGGCAATAAACTCAGGGCAGTCCCAGAAGCTCGCAGTAGGTTCAATTGTCAGAAGATAAGTAACTGCAGCAATGACAAAGCAAGCCCAGCCCAGAATATTATTGACAAGATTATATTTTTTCATTACAAAGAAAAGTGATATTTTAAACTGCAAATTTAAGAATAACTCTCCAAACCCCACTCCATTTAAAGTAAATTAACGGAAAAGAAGATTATGAGACACCCTTTTAAGCCAATTGTCAATTCATTGTGCGGATGATTATTTTGAGGAAATTGGGGAAAAAGTGTTAACTTTGCAGTCG
>CAZNBD010000030.1:0-20995 GCA_964571405.1 uncultured Bacteroides sp.
TATTCCGCAAGGAAAAACGTCAAGGTCCTGACTGCGTGAGCCGCCAGGACCTTGACGTTACTGGCGGGTGGAGAGGATGCGGAGGGTTTGGTCGGGTTGGGTGGGATCGTTGGTTATGATGTTTATGCGGGCGTCTGTGTATGCTCCCGTCTGGAGTGCGGGGTCTAATGTTACTGTTATGGTGGCGGTCTGGCCGGGTTTTACTGTTGTGCGGTCTGCGCTCACAGTTATGCCTGCATCATATGTATATATGCGGCGTATTTCCAGTTTGGAGCGTCCGTTGTTGGTTATTGTTGCTTGGCGTGTGACGGGTGCGCTGTCTGCGGGGAGGGGGCCGAAGTCCAGTCGTGTATCCGGGATGTATGCAATGGGTGCTTTCTGCATCTGTTCCGGAGTGAGGGAGGAGAAATCCTCACGGATGAGTGCCATCACGGGGAGTGTACACCGGCTGTTGTTTACGTGCACTGTTACTGAGTCTGTTACCAGGCCATACATGCGGCATGTTGCGGCATTATAGAATACAGATACTGAGGCTTGCTCACCTGGCGGTATGTCAGACGGTGTGGCACGCATATCTATGTATGCGGGTACGTTTTCAAAATGCACGGAAAGTGTGCTGTCAGATGAGTTGTACACATTGAGGAAGATGGTTTTCATCTTTCCTTTGGCAATTTCCCCCATCATAACAGCCCCTCTGCCGAGTCGGAGACCGGCTGCGCACTGGACGGGGTAACGCCCGGAGACGCTGGCGGGTGCCCCGATGACTGTGCCCCGGATGTCCAGTCTCTGGCGAGAGTCAGGGAAGCTGAGGTCTACGGCTACGTATTTGTGGAATGCGCCGGGACGTCCTGCGGGGTTGTATGTTACGGTGACTGAGGCTGTATCACCGGGGGCCACGGCATCACGGCTATACTCCGGTGCTGTGCATCCGCATGAGGCACGGGCTTTTACTATGGCGACGGGTTCTGTGCCTGTGTTGATGAATGAGAAGCGGCAGCTGACCGGGCCGTTGTCTTCTGAGAAGGCTCCGAAATTATATACGGTATCAAGCCAGCGCACTGAGGTTTCTGCTGAGGCGCAGAATGTCACTGCGCAGGTGATGATTAAAAGTATCTTGTGTAACATTGTTTCAATGGGAGTGTGGGTGAGAACATGAATCAGACGGCAGGCAGGGAGAGACCGTTGAGTTTGCGGTAAAGGTCAAGAGCATAGACGTCAGTCATGGCGCTGACATGATCCAGGACAGCCTGGACGCGCCCGTACAGGGTGGGGGCGGAGACGTTATACTGCTCAGGGAACTTGCTCAGAAGCAGGCGTGAGAAATTGAGTTCCGGGTTCATCACTGCGTGTGTGAGGCGTTCCATCAGTTCTGTTATGATCCGGTTACCTGCCAGTTCAATGTCCACCACGTCAGATGAGCGGTATATCTTTTTCCAGGACAGTGCGTTGCACCCGGCATAAGCCAGGCGTTCCCGCTCGGAGATATGGTCAAGGAGGCATCCCGTGAATTCCCCTGCCAGGATGGCTTTTTCATTTTCTATGAATGCAGCCGCACAGCAGTCCACCAGGGTTCCGATAACGCAACTGCGCATGTAAGCAATTTTTTCATTCGGGTCCAGAACGGTTTCCCTCATCTGTCTGATGCTTTTCAGGCGTTCATCCGAGAAGAAAGCGTCAAAGACGTTGAGGACTTCATCAGTGGTGAGGATGCGGAGTTTATGTGCGTCCTCAATGTCCATCACTTCATAACATATGTCATCAGCAGCCTCCACCAGGTACACCAGCGGATGACGTGCAAATCTGAGCGGCTGCCCCGGCTCACTGAGACGGCGGATACCGAGTTCCTGAGCCACCCGCTCAAAGCTTTCACGCTCAGAGGTGAAGAACCCGAATTTTCCCTTGGGAGAAATAATGCTTTCAAAGGGATATTTGACAATGGATGCCAGGGTGGAGTATGTCATGGCAAAACCGCCTGCCCTGCGGCCTTCAAACTGATGAGTGAGAACGCGGAAGGCATTTGCGTTACCCTCAAAGTGTGTGAGGTCCGCCCATTCTTCCGGGGAAACCAGGGGCTTGATGGCAGCCCCTGCGCCCTCGCTGAAGAATGTGGCGATGGCGCGTTCACCGCTATGCCCGAAAGGCGGATTGCCCAGGTCATGGGCAAGGCAAGCCGCAGCCACTATGTCACCCAGATGGTCAAAATGTTCCACAGGTTCACCTGCGGCGGAGTATGAGGCCTTGAGGTCCCGGGCCACACTGTCTGCCAGGGACTTGCCCACACATGCCACTTCCAGTGAATGTGTCAGACGGTTATGGACAAAGATACTTCCCGGAAGGGGAAATACCTGGGTCTTGTTCTGCAGGCGCCTGAAGGGCGATGAGAAGACAAGGCGGTCATAATCCCGCCTGAAGTCGGTGCGGTTAGCGCCCTTGCGCGGGTCATGGTAATGCTCCAGTCCGAAGCGTTTATCGCTGATAAGTTTTTTCCAATCCATGTAATAAACATTGAGCCAATGCAAAATTAATGAAAAAATCCAGAATTACCGCCTTGATGAGGGTAAAAAGGGAGTGAGGGTATCTGTCTTTGCAATTCTTAACACTTCCGTATGCGGGGTTTAATATGTTGATATGTAATATTATGACCCATAATAGACGGGTATGCTTGAATTAAGTTAGGCATATAAAATTTTTATATGTGGAAAATTTTGACTTACTTTGCAACCGCAAAAAGTGAAAATAATTAATCATCAATAAAAAAGACCCGTTATGTCCACAATTGCAGAACGTGTAAAAAGCATCGTAGTAGACAAGCTCGGCGTAGAGCCTGAAAAAGTAACAGAAGAAGCTTCATTCATTTCAGATCTTGGTGCAGACAGCCTTGATACCGTAGAGCTGATCATGGACTTTGAAAAAGAATTCAACGCCACAATTCCTGACGAAGAAGCAGAAAAGATTAAAACCGTAGGCGACGCCATCGCATATCTGGAAGCTAACGGCCAGAAATAAGAAACAGAGACGGCATTCGCCCGACAGAACTACTACCGCCGCGGTTTTCACCCTGCTGAAAAGCCGGCGGTAGTTGTTATATGGGACACCCCGGGCAGAAAATTGTAACCTTGAGGTCCCACACAGATAAAAAAACTAAACCCCAAATATCAAATGGAACTTAAACGAGTAGTAGTCACAGGACTTGGAGCCATCACGCCCCTTGGCAATGATGTTAACAGCACATGGGAAAATGCCAAGCAAGGAGTCAGCGGCGCCGGCCCCATCTCCCACTTTGATGCCAGCCTCTTCAAAACACAGTTTGCATGTGAAGTAAAGGGGTATAAGGCAGAGGACCATTTTGACCGAAAGAAAGCGCGCACCCTTGACTTATACGCACAGTACGCCATGGTAGCTGCCCGTCAGGCGGTTGAGGACTCCGGTTTGACAGCCGAGGGCTCTGAAGTTGACCGTAACCGGGTGGGTGTAATAGTTGCAGCCGGAATCGGCGGTCTCCACACCTTTGAGGAAGAGGCCGGCTATTATGCCCTCAACAAGGACAACGGCCCCAAGTACAATCCTTTCTTCATCCCCAAGATGATTGCGGATATAGCTTCCGGCCATATTTCCATGGAGTACGGATTCCACGGCCCCAATTACGGCGTTGTAAGCGCCTGCGCCTCCAGTAACAATGCCATAATTGATTCTTTCAACCTTATCCGTCTGGGCAAGGCTGACGCAATTGTTACCGGCGGAGCAGAGGCAGCCATCTTCCCTGCCGGAGTTGGCGGTTTCAATTCCATGCACGCCCTGAGCACCCGCAATGACAGCCCCGAGACAGCGTCCCGCCCCTTCAGCAAGAGCCGTGACGGTTTTGTGATGGGCGAGGGTTCTGCCGTTCTGGTTTTAGAGGAACTGGAACACGCACTGGCCCGCGGCGCCAAGATTTACTGTGAGGTTGCAGGCGGCGGCATGTCAGCAGACGCTTATCACCTGACAGCCACCCATCCTGAAGGCCTTGGAGCCATTCTGGCCATGAAGAGCGCCCTTGAGGACGCCGGCATGAAGCCTGAGGATATTGATTATATCAATGTTCACGGAACCTCCACTCCTGTGGGAGACATCTCAGAAGTCAAGGCAATCAAGGAAGTATTTGGAGAACACTCCAAGGAACTCAATATCTCCTCAACCAAGAGTATGACCGGTCACCTGCTGGGTGCCACCGGTGCCCTTGAAGCCATGTTCAGCATCAAGGCAGTGCAGGAGGACATTGTACCTCCCACCATCAACCACGAGGAAGGGGACGAAGACGAGAATATCGATTACTCTCTGAACTTTACATTCAACAAAGCTCAGAAGCGTACAGTGAACGCGGCGCTGAGCAATGCCTTTGGCTTCGGCGGGCATAACGCCACAGTCATTGTAAAGAAATATCAGGGTAAGTAATTCCTTACAGAAACAACGGACGCGGACGGGCGTGTAAAAACGCGCACGCCGGCGTCCGTTCCCTTTATTATCAAGATATGACAAATACAATAGGTATAATAGTGGCCATGGACAAGGAGCTTGCTCTTCTGCGTCCCATGATTGAAAGTCCCATGACGGTGAGTGTCAACGGGTATGATTACATTGTGGGTCAGATGGGCGGCCGTCAGGTAATTGCAGGAAAGTGCGGCATAGGCAAGGTCAATGCAGCCATAGGCGCACTCACACTGATAGATACCTTCCATCCTGCCATGGTGATAAACACCGGAGTGGCCGGCGGAACAGGAGCCACAGAAAGTCCCGCACAGATACTGGATCTGGTTCTTGCATCAGAGGTTGCTTACCATGATGTATGGTGTGGACCGGGCACAGAACCGGGCCAGGCAGCCAACTGCCCGGCGCGATTTGCGTGTCCGCTTCCGGCGGAAGTGCGCAGCGCACTCGGAGCCAAGGAGGGCCTTGTGGCATCCGGTGATGTTTTTGTAGACAGCAAGGAGCAGCTGGAGCGTATTCTGGAGTTATATCCGGAGGCCTTGGCTGTGGATATGGAGAGCGGGGCCATTGCGCAGGCCTGTCATCTGAAGGATGTTCCTTTTGTGTGCCTGCGTGTGGTGAGCGATACTCCGGGTGCGGAGGGTAATGCAGCCGCATACACCAAGTTCTGGGAAGACGCACCGGCCCGTACCCTTGAGGCTGTGGAGAGCCTGCTCAAACTGCTGTGATAAAGGATCTGAAAGCACGCCGCGGAGCACGGCATGTCAGGGAGATGGTTGCCGAGGGTGAGCATGAGCGTCAGGACTTCAAGTACGCCATCAGCGATGCCCGCAAGATTGCGCGCAGTATCAGCGCTTTTGCCAACCGTCTGGGCGGCCGTCTTCTCATCGGGGTCAAGGACAACGGTGAGATTGCGGGCGTGAGATCAGAGGAAGATATTTATCTGGTTGAGCTTGCTGCAGGAACATACTGTCATCCGTCAGTACAGGTTGAGTTTGAGGCCTGGAGTGTGGACGCCGGAGTGACAGTGATAGAGGCCCGCATACCGCGCACGGATTCCATACCGGTGAGTGTGGATGAGGGCGGGGGCAGGAGCGTGATTTACTGCCGGATAGCGGACAGTAATATAGTGGCGCCGGAACTGTTCAGCCGCAGCCGTCACCTGAGAGCCGGCAGCACCGGAGCGTCCCTGCCTGAGCGCACGGCTGAGATAGTACGGTATTACGCACAGAGCCGTCCGGCAGATGTGCGCGCCCTTGCGCTTGAGCTTCATATACCGGAGCAGAGAGCTGCCGAGGCAGTGGTGAACCTGATGGCTCTGGATATACTCCGGATGGGGTGGAACCGCAGCGGATTTACGCTCAACAGCGCCTCAGGACCGGGTGATACAGAGAATATTGACCTCATAAATGACTTAAGGGACGCCGATACCTTAAAAAAATTTGGCGAATTAAAGGAAATTTGATACCTTTGCAGAGTTTTTTCAAACCACATATCAATGGGAAAATTTTCAGCATACAAGCTACCGCTCAAGAGCCTTGCGCCGGGAACTCATAATTTTGAGTATCACCTGGACAAGCAGTTCTTTGAGAACATGGAGAATACAGAAGTACGCGCAGCTGACCTGACCGTAACCCTCACCGTCCGTTATGACGGGGAGTATTACAACCTTGACTTCAAGGTGGAGGGCACGGTGACAGTAGGGTGCGACCGCTGTCTGGATGATCTTGAGCTCCCCATTGAAGCGGTTTACGACATATCCGTCAAGTACGGAGAAGAGTACTGTGACGATACAGATGACCTGCTGGAGATCCCGCAGAGTGATGATTACCTCAATGTGGCTTATATGATATATGACACAGTCATCACGGCCATACCCATCAAGCACGTACACCCGCTGGGCAAGTGCAACCGCGCCATGAGCGCCATCCTGAAAAAGCACCGGAGCCTGCGCGCCGGAGAGGAAGATGAGGATGCGGAACTCCAGGAGCAGCTCATTGAAGAGATAGATACAATGGATACCGAGCCGACCACGGACCCGCGCTGGGATGCACTCCGGAAGCTTGGCACGGACCAAGATAATAATGAATAAGAAACTTTAAGAATACTCCAAACACCAATGGCACATCCTAAAAGAAAGCAATCCAAGACCCGCACCGCCAAACGTCGCACTCATGACAAGGCAGTAGAGCCCACCCTGGCACTGTGTCCCAACTGCGGCGCCTGGCACATTTACCACACCATCTGCGGAGAATGTGGTTATTATCGCGGCAAACAGGTAATTGTTAAGGAAGCAGCCCTTTAAGGGTATAGCCCCCGAAAACGCCGGTCACAGAGCCGGAGCCTGTAAAATACAGCAATATTCCCCCCGGGTCGTGGGCGCTTTGATAATAATAAATCAGAGGGCGGCGGCCTGAGGCGAATTGTTGTAAACTCTCCTCCAACCCAATAACTTACGCCAATATCAAGCAAAAACAGAAACAATGAACGCCCGCATATCCGGCATAGCCTCATATCTTCCTGATGACATCCTGGACAACGAGATGCTGTCCAAAATGGTGGATACCAATGATGAATGGATCACCACCCGAGTTGGCATCAAGGAACGCCGCATCCTCCACAAGGACGGAGCCGGCTCATCATATCTGGGTATCAAGGCAGTGGAAAAGCTGCTGGAAAGCACCGGCACCTCCCCGGAAGAAGTACAGCTGTTGATCTGCGCCACTTCCAATCCCGATTACCGTTTTCCTTCCACAGCCTCTGTAATCTCAGAAGGTTGCAAACTCAAGAATAGCTACGGATATGATATCCAGGCAGCCTGCGCGGGATTTATCGTTGCGCTCCAGGACGCCAACGCCTATATCCGTTCCGGCCTTTACAGCAAGATAGTTGTGGTCTGCACAGAGAAGATGTCATCCATGATTGATTACACAGACCGCGCCACATGTCCTCTGTTCGGTGACGGAGCGGCTGCCGTGCTGGTTGAGCCCACACCTGAAGAGAATGTGGGAGTGATTGACGGCGTTTTCCATGTTGACGGCCGCGGAGTGGAGCACCTGCTGATGAAAGCAGGCGGCTCAGTAAAGCCCGCATGTCAGGAAACCCTTGACGCCGGCGAGCACTTCCTGTTCCAGGACGGCAAGGCTGTTTACAAGCACGCTGTCACCAATATGCTCACCTCCACCCTGGATGTGATGAAGCGTAACAATCTGACAGCGGATGATGTGGATTACCTTGTGCCTCACCAGGCCAACCTCCGCATCATTGAGGCAGTTGCCGGCCGCGCCAAGTTCCCCATGGAAAAGGTACTTGTCAATATAGAAAAGGTGGGCAACACCTCAGCAGCATCCATTCCCCTGTGCCTTGACCAGTACAAGGATCAGCTTAAGAAGGGTGACAGAATTGTACTGACAGCCTTCGGCGCCGGATTTACATGGGGAGCCATGTATCTGATCTGGGACCTCTGATTGCTCTTACATAAGAAATATGAGCGAGAGCGCGTCAACTTTAACGCGTTCTCGCTTGTTTATATTGTAAATACATAAAGACATAAAACATATATAAGTATGAGCGAAAAAGAAAATACAGAACTCAATGAGATACAGCCTCAGGTTAAAGGTCATAAATCAGGATTTGTGAACATTGTGGGTAATCCTAATGTGGGAAAAAGCACACTGATGAATGACCTGGTGGGCGAACGTGTAAGTATAATCACTTCCAAGGCGCAGACCACCCGTCACCGTATCATGGGTATTGTCAATACACCTGAATACCAGATAGTTTTTTCAGACACCCCGGGCGTGCTGAAGCCCAAGTATAAGATGCAGGAATCCATGCTGGCATTCAGTGAGGGCGCCCTGACAGACGCTGATATTCTGCTGTATGTAACCGATGTGGTTGAAGATCCCACCAAGAATGAGGACTTCCTCCAGAAGGTGCGTAAGGAAAAGATACCCGTACTGCTGGTGATTAACAAGATAGACCTGCTCAAGGGCAACGATGAGCTTGAGGCCATTGTCTCACGCTGGCGTGAACTGCTCCCTGACGCCCAGATTTTCCCCACCTCAGCCAAGGAGCACTTCAATGTTGAGCCCCTGATGCAGCGGATTGTAGAACTTCTTCCGGACGGAGAGCCTTACTTCGGTAAGGACGCGCTAACTGACAAACCTGCCCGCTTCTTTGTCACTGAAATCATACGTGAGAAAATCCTCACAAACTATGATAAGGAAATTCCTTACTCCGCAGAGGTGATTGTGGAGAAGTTTGAGGAAAAAGAAAATTCCATCCACATCATGGCAGTGATTTATGTGGAACGCGAGAGTCAGAAGGGTATCCTCATCGGCAAGGGCGGAACGATGCTTAAACGCGTAGGCATGGAAGCACGTAAGGATATCGAGAAGTTCTTCAACAAGAGCGTTTATCTGGAAATGTTTGTCAAAGTTGAACAGAACTGGAGAAACCGTGAGAACAAACTCCGTCAATTCGGATATATTGAATAAAAAGATATTTGCAAAAGCGGCATTTAAGTCATAACTTTGCATAATTAACATAACAGGAATATAAAACACATTAATATATATGGGACAACTTGTAGCCATAGTGGGACGGCCTAATGTTGGAAAATCCACATTGTTCAACAGGCTCACCCAGAGCCGTACGGCCATTACGGATCCCACCGCCGGCACCACCCGAGACCGTCAGTACGGTAAGGTGGACTGGAACGGACGTGAATTTTCCATAGTGGACACCGGCGGCTGGGTGGTGAACTCAGAGGACGTCTTTGAATCAGAAATCAATAAACAGGTAGAGCTGGCCATTGAGCAGGCTGATGTGATTCTGTTTGTGGTTGACGCCATGAACGGTGTGACGGACCTGGATGACCATGTGGCGGAAATTCTACGCCGCAGCCGTAAACCGGTGATACTTGTAGCCAATAAGGTTGACTCAAATGAATGGGTCTATAATGTACCGGAATTCTATTCCCTTGGACTTGGCGAGCCTTATCCCGTTTCCGCAGCTAACGGTTACGGTACCGGCGACCTCCTTGATGAGATTGTCAAGGATCTTCCCGCCCCTGAGGAAGACAAGGAGAAGCTGGATGAGATTCCCAAGTTTGCCATTGTGGGACGTCCTAATGCGGGTAAGTCCTCCCTTATCAACGCCTTCATAGGTGCAGAGAGACATATCGTGACGGATATTGCGGGCACCACCCGTGATTCCATCTATACCCGGTATGACAAATTCGGCTTTGACTTTTACCTGGTGGATACCGCCGGTATAAGAAAGAAGAATAAGGTAAATGAGGATATAGAGTATTACTCCGTTATCCGTTCCATCCGCGCAATCGAGGCATCGGACGTCTGCATTCTGATGATTGACGCCACCCGCGGCATTGAGGCGCAGGATGTAAGTATCTTCTCGCTTATCCAGAGGAACAAGAAAGGTCTGGTGGTGGTTGTGAACAAGTGGGACCTTGTCCAGGACAAGAGCAATGCCGCCATCAAGCATTATGAGAACACCATTCGTGAGCGCTTTGCACCGTTCACAGATTTTCCCATCATCTTTACCAGTGCCCTGACCAAGCAGAGAATCTTCAAAGTGCTTGAGACGGCCGTGCAGGTGTACGAGAACAGACAGCGCACCGTGCCCACCTCACAGCTCAATACTGTGCTTGCTGAGGACATTGCCGCCTATCCGCCACCAAGCAACAAGGGCAAGTTCATCAAGATAAAATATATCACCATGCTCAAGGGCGCACCGGTGCCCACATTCATCTTCTTCTGCAACCTGCCGCAGTGGGTAAAGGAGCCTTACCGGCGTTATCTGGAGAATAAAATCCGTGAGCATTGGAACTTTACGGGCACTCCCATCAACGTTTACATGCGAGAAAAATAAATGTTGAAAATTCATAAAAACGTTAATTAACAATTATAAACCAAATTTTTAACAAGAATATTGGCTATAATTGAAAAATAATACCTACCTTTACGCCGCGAAACCAAAAGAGTTGATTTCGCGGCGTAATTTTCGCAAGGGAATAACCCGAGCACATACACTCTCTTCAAACAACTTTTATAAACCTAAACAACAATCAATACAATCACCTAAATCAAGCTTATGAAGAAAAATTTACTTCTTGCAGCGATGATGTTAGCCGGTGCAAGCGCTTTCGCAGCCAATGAAGGCGTTGATTACAAGTCAGTAGACGGCTACACCTTCTCTAACCTGTGGATGAACAGCGCCATGAAGGGCGACTGGAACAACTACGAGGGCAAAGAAATCCCCTCTTTTGACTACGTTGCAACCGCTACCGTTCACGGAGATAAAATCTATGTGGCTTCTTCAAAATCATTTGCAGTAAATGCAGACGGTGAAGTAGGCCTTGATAACCTGGGTCAGCTCATTGAGTTTGATAAGGCCACCGGTGCTTACATCCGTAACATCATTCTTACCATTGACGGAGTTCAGATCAATGACCTTCTCTGCGTAAACACAGTATCAACAGATGACTTCGGTCACCTGTATGTATGCGGATACAAGCAGAACCTCTGGGCAGAAGCTTCCAACAAGGCAGTACCCCTGAACGTTTACATGGTTGACACAGCTACAGGTGCTCTGACACTTGCAGCTTCTGTTGAATTCACAGAAGATGACCGCTCCAACTCCGGCCGTACTGACTACATTGACGTAATCGGTGACCTTACCCGTGAAAAAGCCCGCTGCGTTATCATGACAGCTCTGAGCGCCGCTCAGGAGAAGATTGTCTGCGGTTGGGCAGCAGAACAGGGCGACAGCGAATTCGCTCCTCATCTGTATGGTGGTGACTATGTTTCCTTCGCACTTGAGGAATCATATCCCGCAGTTGACGCCTTCAACGGTGGTACAGCTCTTTACATGATCCGTGACGAAGAGTTCAGCGGTGAGCTTTACTACATTGACGACTTCCACACCAAACCCTGTCTGTACAACACAGACGGCACCATGCTCTCCAGCTTTGCTGACTACACTGAAGAAAACCCCGAACTTCCCGTTATCCAGCCCAGCCAGAACCCCAACGGTATGTGCGAGTTCTCTCTCGGCAACGACTACTTCCTCATGTACCCCTACGAAGAATATGATTCAGGTCAGCTGAACCGCTCTCGTATCACTCGTTACGGTGTGAACGGTGACTTCTCTACTCTGGGTCTGATGTACAACTTCCCCGAAATCGGTCTCGGTGACAAGAAGGGTGCAGGTCGTCGTTACCATGTTCTCCGCGCTGAAATCCTGACTGACGCAAACGGCAAGCAGGCTGCTGAAATCTTCAGCTATAAGACCGGTAACGGTATGGCAATGTACCTCCTGGCTGAACCCGGTTATCAGGGTGCAGGCGTTGAAGGCGTAATGGTTGCTGATGACGCAAACGCTCCTGTTGAATACTTCAACCTCCAGGGTATCCGCGTAGAAAACCCCGAAAACGGTGTATTCGTTCGCCGTCAGGGTGCTACTGTAACCAAGGTTATCCTCTAATAAGGAAGCACATAAATAAAAAGAACTGCGGTTCCTCACGGGGCCGCAGTTTTTTACGTCTATACTTGTGCTGTGAATTAATGTTAATTTGTTGGATTTTCACAGTACTTGGTATTGCATAGTACTATTAAGTTTATTACTTTTGCGGCGTAAAAACATTCCCCGGAATCTATGATCCACAAAAACTGAAAGCATGAATATTGAAAATCTAAAATCCCAGATGCGTAAGGGCATGCTTGAGTTCTGCGTTCTGTTGCTGCTTGACCGCGGTGATGCGTACGCTTCGGAAATCATCAGCATGATGAAGGAAGCCCATCTGATAGTTATGGAGGGAACCTTGTATCCGTTGTTGACGCGTCTGAAGAATGACGGGCTGCTGTCATACAGATGGGAAGAATCGCCGTCGGGTCCGCCGCGGAAATATTATTCGCTCACCCAGTTGGGGCGGGAGAGTCTACGACAGCTTGCAGCCTCCTGGGCGGAAATAAACGGAACAGTCCAGCACTTAATCACTAACACCTCAACACCTTTATCACAATGAAAAGAACATTTACCGCAAATATTGACGGCCAGGTTTTCAATATAGATGACGACGCATATAACCTGCTGAACAATTACCTGAATCAGCTCCGGAGTACTTTTCCGGGAGAGGACGGCACGGAGATAATCACAGATATAGAGAGCCGAATAAGAGAGCTGCTGTGTGAGCGCACGGCCGGCGGACGTGATGTGGTGGTCATTGGTGATATAAGCTGTGTAATTGCAAGAATGGGACGTCCTCAGGACCTGGGCGGTGAGAGCATGGAGTATGAGAATGTTCCTCCGGTGTTTGAACCCACACCTCCTCCCATCAACATTGTTGAGCAGGTGCCGGAGAAGAAGCTGTACCGTAATCTTCAGACGCGTGTGTTTGGTGGCGTTATTGGCGGCATTGCAACATACCTGGGGTGGAACGCCAATGTGATGCGCCTGCTTGTGGTGCTGATTGCGTGCTTTACTCCTTATGTGCCCACTTTCTGGCCCCTGGTAATTATTTATCTTCTGGCATGGATGATTATCCCGGCGGCGGAGACTCCCAAGCAGATACTTCAGATGCGTGGTGAACCGCTGACCATTGACCGCATTGGTCGCACTGTGATGGAGGAGAGTGCTCCGGTGTATAACCGTTCTTTCTGGAGCGCGCTGATGTCCAATATAGGAAAGATTATTATGGCCGGAGTGGGGGTGATTTCAATATTGGGTATTATTGGCTCAACTGTATATCTTGTGGCCCTGATAACCGGAATAGTGGCTTATGAGGGTTATGGAAGTGATGTGATCATAGATGAGGTGGCGGAAATGGGCCCGAGAGGTGCAACTTTGCTTCCGGTCATCACCTTGCTGATATGGGTGGTTTTTGCCCTGCTGAGCTTTATAGCCCTGACATGGACTTCACTGTGTGTGGCGTTTAGGTTTAGACCGGCCTCACGCGGAACCATGTGGGTGGGACTTGGACTTCTTCTTGTCCTTATGTGTGCCGGTACTGTATGTTCAATTGCCTGGTGTGGCTTATAATAAACGGAGTTATGATAATTCTTACAATTTTTGCCCTATTGGGCACGGCGGTGGGATATCTCTGGACTATATTCCGTACAGATTCCTGACAATTCCCCAGATGGTCCATGCGCCTATGTAAATGAGGACTGCGCGCGTTGAGAAGAGGTTAAATGAAATCCACCGTGCGGCCGGAGTGCGCAGCTGGGTTGCCACCAGGGAGAGCAGCAGGTAAGGCAGGCCGATAATCATGAAGAAATTGTACTTCAGCGCCTGCCAGGGATGTCCGTGGAGCAGGGCGTGGAAGGCGCGCTGAGAGCCGCAGCCGGGACAGTCCCAGCCGGTTATCCACTTGAAGGGACAACGCGGAAAGAAGATGTTTTCTTCCGGTGACCAGTAAAAATAAACAGCCATTGCAGCGGTGATGACCACTGTAATGGCTGTTAATATTAATGCTTTGTTCTTCAGGGCGTAATCTTAAAGGGCTGCCGCCATTGCAAAGATGAAAATGAAATAAATGATTGCGCCGACAACGGGAGCGCAGAGGCTTACGATGTTCCATATCAGGGCAGTGCGTGCGCTCTGACGTGCAGCATCATAATCACCGGCTGCCCACTGTGAGTCCACTCGGCTTGAGAACACGCAGGCCACAATGCCGGAGATGAGGCAGCACAGGAGGGTGGTGCAGATTGAAAGCCACATCCAGTTTTCAGGTTTGCCGGGAGCTATTCCGGGATTGGGGCGTCCGGCGTTGGTCTGTACGTTTACGTTGATAAAGGGCTGACCGTTCTGGGGACCCATCTGGGGATTTACGGGACCCTGCTGCTGGTTGTAACCCATGTTCTGCTGCGGGAGCTGCTGACCGCCAAAACCGGCGTTCTGCCGGGGGGTGTTCTGGGCTCCGAATCCTGCATTGTGCTGAGCTCCGAAACCGGCGTTATGCTGCTGAACGGGCTGCTGAACGGGATTTGCTTTTCCGGGCTGAGCGGCAGCGGCGGCGTTGGGGTTAAGCGGACGGGTGGCATCCTGAGCAGTGAACAGGGGCGCGAGTTCAGCAACGTCAGCGGCTTTTTTCCATTCGCCGCCCATTCCTTCACACCAGACGTATGTGTCAGCGGTGGCACCAAGATACTTGAGGTTTTCTCCGGGGTGCGGCCCACTCTGCTGGCCATCGGCCCCTATCATAAAATATTGATTCATAATGATTGATTTCTTTGGAACGCAAAGGTAATTAAAATTTATTTAAAAAATAAGCGCAGAGCGTTAATAAAGTTTAAAATTAAAATAATTGGAGCGGACATAAAAAAAGCCCGACGGATGTCGGGCTTTTAAAGAACTCAGATGAGTTATGAATTATTTTTCAGTGATTGTAACGGCACGGTCAAGAGCGATGTAATCACGGCCTTCGCCCATGCGGTTAGCAGCGTCTGTGTTAACTTCAAGACGGTCAGCGGCAACACCCTTACGAACGAGGAGGTTCTTCACTGTTTCAGCACGACGTGTGCGGAGACGAGCGTTGATGTTGTCAGTACCGGTGTAGTTGTCAGCCCAACCTGTGATAACGAAAGACTTGTTGCTGTATTCCTCGCTGTTCATAACAGAAGCGATGGCTGTAACAACACGCTGGTTTTCGCGGCTGAGAGTGCTTACGCCGATGGGGTAGTAAACAGTGGCGATGGGGCCGGCAGCGGGGCATTCAACTGTTTCAACGGGACGGTTGAGAGCGCGACGGAGCTGATCTTCGAGGCTGGCGATGCGAGCATCAGCAGCTGCGAGACGTTCACGATAAGCATCGCAGTTTTCGGGTTCGGGGCAAACGGGAACAACGGGAGCATTCCATTCGCGGTTCTTGAACTTATAGGTAAGACCGAGAAGAGCGGAAGCGTTGTTTTCGTTGGTGGGAGCACCGAAGAGAGTCCAACGGAGGTCAAGGTTGATGGCAACCTGCTTTGATACGTTGAAGGTGTTCAGGATGCCGGCACGAGTTGTGAGGCGGCAGTTGTGAGCATATTTCCAACCGTCCTGAGAACCCTTAACATAATCGGGAGCGAATGTGAAGTAAGCACCGCCACCAACATAGAAAGAAGCGTTGTAAACGCGACCGGGACGATAACCGCACCACCAGTTTGTGAGGTTAACCATCAGGTCGAACATAGCGCCGATTTCCTGAGTTTTGGTTTTGTAGTAACCGTCGGGGCGAACGTGGTCAAGGAGAGCACCGTTAGTGGGTGTGGGAGAGCAGCCCTTGAGTGTGTACCAGCTTGCGCCGAAACGACCACCGAATACGGGGCTGAACCACTTACCAACATACAGACCGGCTGTGGGAGCGAAACGGTCTTTGAGTTCAGTGTGGATACCGTACTTGGCAAAAGAGATGTTGGCACCACCTTCAGCGGTGATGAACCAATTGTCACGAGTGCGGTTTAAGAGGTAGCCCTGAGAGGGATCAGAAACGTAAGTGATTTCGTTAGCCTCCTGAGCCACAAGGCTCTGTGCACCGATAAACATGGCGCATGCACAAGCCAGAAGTGTAGCTTTCTTCATAGTTAATAAGGAATTATGGATGAATGTTTTATTATATTATCTGTTTTGAGCCGCTAAGTTACGAACTTTTTTTGATTTAATAACTTAATTGTTTAAAAAAAGTTCATTAATGTTGTTATTTTTTGGAGTTGGTTCAGAGTTTAACAATTTTTTAGAAGCTCCGGGAAGCTTTTTAATATTCGGATTCGCCAAAAATTTCCGGGGCACCTTTACCGATATACTGTTTTACGGTGAGGTAAATGTTGCGGGGTGTAAACCCGAACTTCTCATCCAGTACGGCAAATGGAGCAGAGGCGCCAAAGCGTTCAAGTCCGAATATTTTACCGTTGAAGCCGTCCATCATCCTGATTGATTCAGGCAATCCTGCGGTGATTCCGAACTGTGGAACCCCGGGGATGAGTACTGATGAGCGGTACTGCTCCGGCTGCTCGTTGAACAGGCCGATTGAGGGCGCTGAAACCACATTGACCTTTATCAGATCAGCCTCCAGGAGTACGGCTGCCTGGCAAGCGAGTGAAACTTCAGAGCCGTTAGCCACCAGGATGACATCCGGGTTCTCATTCTGCATCACGGTGTAAGCGCCTTTCATGGCACCCTGAGCTGCCTCAATGCGGGTCATTCCCTCAGGCGCGGGGAGGTCCTTGACATCCTGGCGTGAGAGGATGAGGCCTGTGGGGGCATGGGTATTTTCCATGGCCATCTTGTATGCAACAGAGGTTTCTGCTGCGTCGGCCGGACGGATTACCAGCATCGAGGGCTTTCCGCTGAAATTGCGGATCTGTTCAAGGAGCCTGAGCTGGGCTTCCTGCTCAATGGGCTGGTGAGTTGGGCCGTCCTCTCCTACACGGAAGGCATCATGTGACCATATATATTTGACCGGGAGTTCCATGAGCGCAGACATGCGGATGGCCGGTTTCATATAATCAGAGAATACAAAGAAGGTACCGCATGCGGCAAAGAGACCTCCGTGGAGGACTATTCCGTTCATGATTGCGGCCATGGTGAGTTCTGACACTCCGGCGTGGAGGAAAGCTCCGGTGAAATCTCCGGGGGTGAAGGCGTGTGTGTGGCGGAGGAAGCCGTCAGTCTTATCGCTGTTGGCGAGGTCCGCACTGGCCACTATCATGTTGCCTACCTTGGCGGAAAGTTCTGCCAGGACATTTGCGCTGGCTGTGCGTGTGGCAATATCGGCCTTGTGGACAATGGCGTTATAATCAATCTGAGGCACTACACCTTCAATATAGCTCTTCAGGATCAGGGCCTGGCCCTGGTTTTCTTCAGCCCATTTGCTGTACTGCTCACGTCTGCCGGCCACAATTTTCTTGAGCTCCTCACGGCGTGCGGCATAAATTTTCTGAGATTCCTCAAAGAATGTGAAGGGGTTCTCCGGGTCACCGCCCAGATTCCGTACGGTGGCGGCAAAATCAGCACCGCTCTTGCTCAGGGGCTGTCCGTGTGTTGAGCACTGGCCTTCAAAGTTTGAACCGTCAGCCTTGACGGTTCCCTTGCCCATGATGGTGCGACCAATGATGAGTGTTGGGCGTGAGGGTTCTTTCTGTGCCGCTGTCAGGGCATCAGCAATCTCAAGGGGGTCATTGCCGTTAATTTCCAGAACGTTCCAGTTCCAGGCGCGGTATTTGGCGGCGTAGTCTTCAGAGTCCACCTGGTCAACCATTGTGCTGAGCTGCACGCTGTTGCAGTCATAGAACATGATGAGGTCCTTGAGGCCGAGGTATCCTGCAATGCGTCCGGCTCCCTGGCTTATTTCTTCCTGTATACCGCCGTCAGAGATGAAGGCGTAAGTCTTGTGCGCCACCACGTCTCCGAAGCGAGCGCGGAGGAATGCCTCGGCGATGGCAGCTCCAACGGCCATGGTGTGCCCCTGTCCGAGGGGACCGGAAGTGTTCTCTATACCTCTTTTGGGGTCTACCTCAGGATGTCCGGGGGTTACGGTTCCCCACTGGCGGAACTGCTTGAGCTCATCCATGGTGTATCTGCCGGTCAGTGCAAGGACGGCATACAGCATGGGAGACATATGTCCGGGGTCAAGGAAGAAGCGGTCACGGGCAAACCAGGTGGGATCCTCCGGGTCATAAATAAGGAAGGAAGAGTACAGGACGTTGATAAAGTCAGCAGCGCCCATAGCGCCTCCGGGGTGTCCGGATTTAGCTTTTTCCACCATTGCTGCTGCAAGGATACGAATGTTGTCTGCAACACTGGTCATGCTTTTTGAATCCATATATATAATATATAATGTGATAAAAATGCAGCCGCATCAGCCGCCGCGGAACAGCGCAAAGTTACCCAATTTTCCGCATTGGTGCAAATTTTCCGCCCTCAAAAAAATTCTGTGTGCTCATAAGAGGATTTTCTTGGTGTAGTTGTCAATCATACGCATATAATAATGTTTTAGCAAAACGATAATTTTGGTGAAGGGGTAAGTTGGAGATAATCAGATGGGAATAAAGTAGCGTACCTGCCAGGTGGGGCAAGTACGCTGTATGATGTGGACCTGATTTTAAAAATCAGAAATTCTCAAAAATGGTACCCTATACCATAAAATGAGATGTTCGCGGTTCCTTCAAGTGCGGGTGGATAATCAAATACATATTCAGGTGTGACTACGTTTTTCCAATGTTCTCTATTGGGACCGAATTCACAATCTGCATCAAAGGCTTGGCGCATGAGCTGCAGATTAACGTAGAAGTCAGGGAATTCATAAATATCTCCATAATAGTTAAGGAGCGCATCAACGATTGTGTGGAAATATGTCGTTGGATCTTCAACTTTTATTGGCTCGTAAAAATTGAGTGCATCAGGATTATCTGATTTATACCAGACATAACTATTTACTAAATCCGTGGTTTCTTCATAAAAATAATTACGGAGTAAGGTGAGATTATCCTCGGTACATGAACTGATGTCAAAAATTTGGTGTCTGTTTCTTGTATAATGGCACGGAAAATCAATAGAAAGAGATTTGCTATGGCTATTGTTATACCAAGGGGCTGGGAAGAGGAATGAAAATCTTTTTCCAAAGTCGGTATACAAGGACCTGGCAAGCTCACGAAGAATTAAATCACCAGTGCGCATTACCTTATCTCCCATTATAGAAACTCCGGAGTAAGAGTCAGAGAAAACATTAAAATACACGTTCCCGTTCTCAAAAAGTACGCCTTGAGGATAATCGTATTGTTCAGGTTTAGAAAGATTCTCATACAAATCAGAGTACAATACAAACACCTCTCCATTAAGAGAATCAACATTACCTGCATATTTATAATATGCATTTGTTTCTCCACTTTCAACTTTTGGAAGATAACTTAAATCCCCAAGATTAAGAACACTTTCTGTATTATCGGGAATGTCAGGAGCATCTTCATTTGAGCAGCCTATCAAGCCCAGGCAGAGAAAGCCGAGAATTGTAAGGAGTATGTAGTAAAACAATTTCATTTGTGATTATATTATGATTAGTTGGATGCTTTTGGCGTCACATTAGTCATTAGGATATCAAAGAATTCTGAATTAGTATTGGGAATGTGCAGGATTTCGGGGAATGGAGAGTAAACATAACAATTACAGTAACCATTCCATCCAAAGTTATGGTGTACCCAATACTCTTTAAAATAATCCTCTTCTAAAAGGATTCCAACTTCTCTTGGGTCTCCAATATCAAATGGGCCTACGGAATAGTTTTGCCAATGAGTATGAATATATTTATAAGCATCTATAACCCAACAATGACCTCCAGTAATAGTGTTTGTCCCAATAGTGCGTCTATAGGCTCCTAAAACAGTTATTCCCTTGTTTTTAAGACTATAACAAACATTGGACACTTTATAATCAACCAGGGGTGTTACATCATAATCAGGTAGGTAGAATCTAAGAGCGGGTGCTACAGTGGATGGTTGAGCGTCTGTTCCACGTCCATCTTCATAATATGTTGCGCAAACTTGGAAGCCGATTTGCCGACAAATATGGCCTAATAATTCATGACGCTGTGAGTTACAACATGTGATATTCTCTCCTGAGAGAGTATGTCTTTTCACATCCTTCCAGTTAATTTGTAAAGTGCCGATGTTGGGATTATAAGTTATCTTCATAGAAGAGGGAGACTCAAGATAAGCCAAAGCTGTAGCGATTGCTGTAGGCACGCAACCGCTAATTCCGTTTGCGCAGAAGATACCCTCCGGTACTCGTTGGCCCCATTTTAAAAGGGGATCGGGAGTTACATCATAATACTCAATTGTATCAGTAATTTGTATATTAAGTCTATGCTCTGGATGGAGTGGAACTTCGGGAATGTCCCCAATAGTGAGCGAATCTCTGCCGGATATTGCATAGTCTAGTACGGAAGTATAGACAATATCAAATCCTGGAGTTGAGAGTGCCTCTGACTCGTTGAAGCGGCCATGATCCGCAACCAGTAAAACCGGTTGACGACTCTTAACGGTGGATACCAGCGCATATCCCATGCTATCTACAAAATTCACCACATGGAGTATCTCGTTATCTTCTCCGCGGGATGAATTTGAGCGAATTGTTGAGCAGAGGAAAGGAGACGAATGTCTTTCTTCGCTTCGGGAAGTAGGTCGATAGAGTTGCGCTGCCATTTGTTCTGCCAGCTCAATGGCTTCCATCTGGGAAATGAACATTGACTGTTCAGGTATTTCATAACCGGGAACAAGAATGTCATCAACGTCATTACATGAATGCAATGAGCAGATGGTGAATAAAATTAGAATTAGTGATAAGGTTTTTTTCATAACGAGATATGATTGGTTATTATTTGCGGCCAAAGATAAGATTATTTTGGATTTTATGCAAGAATATGGTATTGGATTTAATGTTTATTAACACTGGATATACCGAACCTTCGGCAAGCATGGGTGAGTGTGCAGGGAGACGCTGTCCGTCTTTTGCTGTTCAGGCGCGCAGACGGGGC
>CAZNBD010000031.1:0-20429 GCA_964571405.1 uncultured Bacteroides sp.
GGGCGCAGGATGGTTGAGGTCAATGTGTTGCGTGGATGAGGCTGCGCAATTTTTATTTTTATATCCACTAAAAAATTGCTTCCCCCTGACGCTCTCTGCGGCAGAGGGAAGCATCCCAAATCACTAAATTAAATACTTGTGCAGTAGTTTTACAGATAATTGTGTACGTCCAAATCTATTTCTTCTCTCTGGGTGCAAAGTTACAATGCCTTTTTCAATTCTCCAAATATTTTAATGAATAATTACGAATTTTTATTATAATTAATATTTTGGAACGTATATTTGCAATTGTTACAATCTGAAGCTGCATGATTTTTTTGATTATTTGTCATTCATTATTAATGATAATGGGCTCAATATTCATGTTTTTTGGTTAACTTTGCACTTGATAATGGAAAGTAATCAGAACTTACAGATACAGCAGGCCAAGCAGCGCTTTGGCATTGTGGGTAATTCTCCCGGTCTAACGGCCGCGGTGGAGCGTGCCCTGCGTGTGGCTCCCATTGACCTGTCAGTGCTGGTGCGCGGTGAAAGCGGTACCGGCAAGGAGTTTTTTCCCCAGATCATCCATGCGTACTCTCCCCGTAAACATCATAAGTATATAGCGGTAAACTGCGGTGCCATTCCTGAAGGTACGATTGACTCAGAGCTCTTCGGGCATGAAAAGGGTTCTTTTACCGGCGCGGTGGAAACACGTAAGGGTTATTTTGAGGAGGCAGACGGGGGTACTATTTTCCTGGATGAACTTGCCGAGCTGCCTCATACCACTCAGGCCCGTCTGCTGCGTGTGCTGGAGAGCGGGGAGTTCCTCAAGGTTGGTTCAAGTACGGTCCAGCACACCAATGTGAGGATTGTGGCGGCCACCAATGCTGACCTGCGCAAGGCTATTGCTGAAGGACGCTTCCGCGAGGATCTGTATTACCGTCTCTCAACTGTGGAAATCAATCTTCCTCCGCTCCGTGACCGCGGTAATGATGTGAGATTGCTCACGCGCAAGTTTGCTTCTGATTTTGCTGAAAAATATCATACTCCTCCCATTGAGTTTTCTGTAGAGGCCGAGGATGCCATGCGCTCGTATAGGTGGCCCGGCAATGTCAGGCAGCTCAAGAATGTTGTGGATCAGCTGGCTCTCTTTGAGTCAGGGAAACGCATTGATGCGGACACTGTGCGCCGTTATCTCACCGGAGCGGCAGAGAGTTATGTGCCTGCGGTAACGCCTTCTTATGATTCAAATGCTTATAACCGGGAGCGTGAGATGCTTCTCAGTATGATTTTCAATCTCCGTGAGCGTCTGGATCAGCTGGAAGAAAAGTTTGCGCAGCAGAATGCGGGGCCGGAGCCTTTCAGGCACCTGAGTTCCACACCTCTGCTCCCTCATCATGATGCTGAACCGCATAAGGTTGAGATTGTTGAGCCGGTGGAGGGGCCGGAAGTGGTGGAAGATACTCCTCTGGATATCCGGCATCATGAAAAAACTCTGATTAAAAATGCGCTGGAGAGCAACGGCGGTCACCGCAAGGCTGCTGCTGCCGCCCTGAATATTTCTGAACGCACTCTTTACCGTAAAATAAAGGAATATGGTCTGGAACAATAAGCTTACGCCCTTTCTGAGAACAGTGGTGCTGGCGGTGCTGGTGTGCGTGTCTCTGTCCGGATGCCGCATCAGTTATAAATTTAACGGTTCGGCTCTGGATTACAACGTTTACCGCACGGTTTCAGTGGGTGAGTTTCCCATCCGTGCCGCTCTTGTGTATCCGCTGCTGCAGCCGATGTTTGAAAATGCATTGCAGGATTATATCACCCGCAATACGCGCCTTCAGATAACTGACGGTGCCTCAGACCTTGAACTCAACGGTGAAATAACAGGATATAATCTGACGCCTCAGGCGGTTACTGAGGATGCATACGCATCAATGACACGCCTGACCATAACTGTCAGGGTCAAATATACGGACAATAAGGCCGAAGGTAAGGATATAGACCAGACTTTCAGCGCATACCGTGATTTCAGTGCATCAGAGATGCTCACGGATGTGCAGGATGAACTCTGTGAGCAGATTACCAAGGAACTGGTGGAACTTATTTTTAATGCCACTCTCGGCGACTGGTAAACCCGCTATGGAGGCTCAGGAAAATTTAAACAGAATTGGTGCGCTGCTGCGGCGTATGGCAGCGGATGATTCACTGCATCCGTGCGCTGAGGATGCTCCCGTGATACGTGAGCTGTGTCGCCTCATGCCATATAGCCCTGTTGGTTGGCTGCTGGCTCTCCGCACGGCGGACTGCGCCGGACTGGATTCTGCGGATGTCAAGGCTCATCTGTTTATGACTTCATCATCAGAGTCCACGCTCAATTACGGCGCCCGCGGGGAACAGTGGAGCAATTTTTATCCGGCTGCCGCAGAACCCCGGGGCATGGCCACGGAACAGGTGATTGATACATTCCTGACACGTTATGCCACCACCTCTCCGGAGGAAGAGGCTCTGCTTGAAAAAATGATTTTTAACCCTACGCCTGATTACGGCGAGGTGCTTGCCCGCGAGGAAAGCGGTAACCTGCCTGAGCCACCGCGGACGGAGGAGGACAGTGATGACGCCCGCATTGCCTCATTCATCCTCTCCCATCATCCGGCCACGCATGTTCCGGAGCCCGTGCCGGAGCTCCCGGGAGAAGAACAGGATGAGCATGCTGCCGTTCAGAAACCGGAGTCGGAAACTGAAGGTTTCCTCGGAGAATCTCTGGCTGCAATTTTCATCCGGCAGGGCAGATATCAGAAAGCTTTTGACATTATATCGTCCTTAAATTTGAAATTTCCAAAAAAAAGTGCTTACTTTGCAGACCAATTGCGATTTCTGCGTAAACTGATAATGAACCAGGAGCGTCTCGAATCCGGAAAACAGAACGTTTGAATCAGCCATTGATTTGATTATCACATACATATAACAATAGGAAACAAATAAACATCTAAATATTATTATGCACTTTGTAATAATTGCACTTACTCTGATTGCAGCGGTGCTTCTGATCTGCATCGTTCTCATCCAAAAATCCAAAGGCGGAGGCCTTTCATCCCAGTTTGGCGGAGCCGGCTCAGTGATGGGCGTGCGCCAGACAAATTCTTTCCTGGAAAAAGCCACCTGGACTCTGGTTGGTGCTCTTGCTGTACTTTCAGTAATCTCCTCTTATACCGCAGGAGATACCCGTAACAGCCGCCAGCTCCGCACTGTTCCCCAGGAACAGACCGCTCCCGCCTCCACCATTCCCGCTCCGGGTCAGACCGCAGCTCCCATCGTGGTTGAGGAACAGGAAGCTCCGGCCATGGAAGTGGCTGCCGAGGTTCCCGCTGCTGAGACAAACGAGTAATTGCATTTTTATCCCGCACATTATCATATCCGCCTCCGGAGTCTGAATCAAGCTCCGGAACGTGGATATGATTTGTTGTGCTTTTACATCTGAGATTTCTTTATGAACCGTAAAGACTTTGAGATAATGGCTCCAGTGGGCAGCTTTGAGAGCCTTGCAGCAGCCATTGATGCCGGTGCTGACGCCGTTTACTTTGGTGCCGGCGGACTTAACATGCGCTCACGCTCCAGCGCCAACTTCAGTATTGATGATCTGAGGGAGATTGCCGCACGGGCTTCTGCAGCAGGTGTCAAGACTTACCTTACGCTCAATATCATTGTGTATGACAATGAACTGGAGAGGGTGGAGGAAGTGGTGAAAGCTGCCAGGGAGGCCGGCATCTCTGCCGTCATAGCCTCGGATATTGCAGTGATTCAGATCTGCCGGCGTCATGGAGTGGAAGTTCATATTTCCACACAGTGCAATATCTCAAATATTGAGGCAGTGCGGTTCTACGCCACCTTTGCTGACGTTATTGTCCTGGCTCGTGAGCTCAATATGGAGCAGGTCAAGGCAATTTGGGATGCAATCAGGAATGAAGATATCCGCGGGCCGCGCGGTGAGCTTCTGCGCATTGAGATGTTCTGCCACGGCGCACTCTGCATGGCGGTCTCCGGAAAGTGTTACCTGGCCCTGGGGCAGATGAACAGCAGTGCCAACCGTGGTGCCTGCACACAGATCTGCCGCCGCGGTTATGAGGTGACAGACCTTGAGACCGGCGAGCAGCTCAATGTGGATAACAAATACATAATGTCGCCCAAGGACCTGAAGACCATTCATTTCCTTGACCGAATGGTGGATGCCGGAGTGCGCGTGTTCAAGATTGAAGGACGAGCCCGCGGTCCGGAGTATGTCCGTACGGCAGTGGAATGTTACTCAGAGGCTCTGCAGGCTATCTGTGACGGCACTTACACACCTGATGCCATTGCATCCTGGAATGAGCGCCTGAGAAAAATCTTTAACCGCGGTTTCTGGGATGGCTATTATCTTGGGCAGCGTCTGGGCGAATGGTCTTCAAAGTACGGTTCATCAGCCACTCGCGTAAAGGAATATGTGGCCAAGGGTGTCAAGTACTTCTCCGGGCTCGGTGTGGGTGAGTTTTATATGGAGTCAGGAGAACTCTGTAAAGGCGATGAGGTGGTAATCACGGGCCCAACCACCGGTGCCCTGATCATTAAGGTTGATGACATTCGGGTGGACAATAAGAGCGTGGAGCGCACCGTAAAAGGCGAATCGTTCTCAATAGCCGTTCCGGCCAAAATCCGTCCCTCAGACCGCCTTTACCGCTGGCGCCCCACTGACATAGACAAGAAATGAAACGCACTGACACGCTGTACGTTTCTGATATGGACGGGACCCTTTTGGGTTCTGACAGCCGCATATCTGAGGATAGTATGGAAATGCTGCGCCGGCTCATCAGTGAGGGCGCAATGATTACAGTTGCCACAGCACGTACTCCCGCCACAGTCATTCCGCTCCTGAAGGGCCTGAAATTGCCAGTGCCAGCCATTGTAATGACCGGGGCGGCATGGTGGAATACTGCCACGGATAAATTTGAGAACCTCAGGTTTTTCTCAGGTGAAGATGGCGTTAAAGCCCTGGAACTGTGCCGTAATCATGGTGTCCACCCCTTTGTGTATATCCTCGGGCCGGACAAGGTCAGCCTGGACGTTTACCACGGAGCCACTGTGATGAACAAGGCGGAAGAATCATTTTATATTGAACGCAAGCACTTGCATTTCAAGCGCTTCCATATAGGGACGCCCCCACCTGAGACAGCTCTTGACCGCTCAATCATATACTTTGCCATCGGAGCGAGGCGGTGCGTGGAAAACGCAGCGGCAGACTTACGCGCCTCAACCGACTGCTCAGTATTCTGTTACCCTGATATTTTCAATCCCGCCGTGGCCAATCTTGAAATCTTTGCACCCGGAGTTTCAAAGGCACGTGCGGTGACAGCATTAAAAGAACGTATCGGCGCCAGCAGGGTGGTGGTGTTCGGAGATAATCTCAATGACCTCCCCATGATGGAAGTGGCAGACCTGGCCGTCGCCGTAGGCAACGCCTTTCCGGAAGTCAAAGCCAGAGCCCACATCACCATAGAACCCAACATCACCTCCTCCGTCCCCCGCTTCATCGCCCGGGACTTCCACCAGCCATGACTCAAGTCCTGACTGAGGATTAATAAAATTTTCGTACATTTGTAATCATTTTTCAAGCAAATTCTCGTGGAAGTAAGTATTTCTCACAATAGTATCGGCGATGAAGCCAACATACTTTACATATCAATTAAGCGGTTGGTTGATCAGGCACGCTCTTCTGTAGCCGTAACAGTCAATACAGCTTTAATGTATGCTAAATTATAGCATAGGGAAACATATAGTCCAGAGAATAGGACATAAAACGTATGATAATTATGGCAAATCAATTCTTGCGACACTGTCGCAAAGATTGACCGCTGAGTATGGCCGAGGTTATACTTATTCGGCATTAACTCGTATGGTTAAGGTTTCGAATACTTTTGATCCCGAAATGTTTGCAACGCTGTCGCAAACATTGTCATGGAGCCATTTTATTGAATTGGCTACAATAGAGAGTACAATTAAGCGACTGTACTATCAACAGATGGCGGCACACAATCATTGGAGTCTGCGGGAATTACGTCGTCGTGTGGATTCAATGGATTATGAAAGAAGTTTGGTTGCCGCAAAGGAAGAAGATGATATTATCGCGGCCCTAACTGCTCCAAATCCCACTTCAAATCCTGATGTTATGCTTAAAAGTTCATATGTTGTGGACTTTCTTGGTCTCACAGGATACTATTCTGAGAAAGATTTGGAATCATCTATTGTAGCACAATTGGAGAGATTCATTCTTGAACTTGGTAACGGATTTGCTTTCTTAGAGAGACAAAAACGAATAAGTATTGATGGTACGGATTATTATATTGATCTCCTCTTTTACCATCGTAAACTTAACCGTCTAATAGCTATTGACCTTAAACTTGGCAAGTTTAAACCGGAGTATAAAGGACAAATGGAACTATATCTCAAATATCTTGAGAGATATGACAAACAGCCTCATGAAAACGCTCCAATAGGTCTGCTTCTGTGTTCTGAAGGCAATACTGATCACATTGAACTCATGATGTTGGGCGAAGATAATATCAAAGTAGCTCAATATCTAACAGAGCTGCCAGAAAAGACTTGGTTCGCAGATAAACTTACTCGTTCAATAGAGATAGCACGTAGCAACCGAACAGTTTGAATAACAGCACCACAGGCGGGCGCCGGGGCGTCCGCCTGTGGTGTTTATGGGGTTATGCGGGGATTAGTAGTTCCACTGGCATGCTACCTGTGCGAGGTTGGGGCAGGCAATGGTGCGCATGTCTGTAATCATGTTGAAGCGGCAGTTGATGTATGTCAGGCTCTGGTCAAATGATACGTCCAGTGTGGTGAGTTCATTGTTGTTGCAGAGCAGACGCTGCAGGAATGTCTGGTTGGTGAGGCTCAGAGTGGTCAGGTCATTGTAAGAGCAGTCTACGAATGTGATGTTGGGGCACTCTGAAACTTCAAATGATGTCAGGTCATTGTAAGAGCAAACGATATCCAGCAGGGCGCCGCAGTCACGGATGCCGAGGGTCTTCATGTTATTGTCTGAGCAGATGAAGCTTGCCAGGCTGGGCAGTCCGGATACAATCATGTTTGTAACTTCATTGTCATCCATGTTGAGGTTTGTCAGGCTGGTGGTGCCGGCAAACTGGAGTGAAGTCAGTTTGTTATATCCGCAGTACAGGTTCTTCAGAGCTGTGCAGTCTGTGATGGTGAGGGTCTCAAGATGGTTGCTCTGGCAGTTAACTGTTTCCAGTGTGGAAGAACCCTGGAGGTCAAGACCGGCCAGGAGGTTACCGGCAACATTGAGGTTTTTGAGCAGGGGAACATTTTCCAGAGTCAGTTCTGTGAGGCGGTTATTGTTGATGCTCACTTTGGTAAGCTGAACGCATCCGGTCATGTCAATATTGGCAAGGCGGTTACGAGAGGCATTGAGTTCAGTAAGAGCGGGGTCACCGGCAACATTCAGACCGGTGATACGGTTACGGCTTACGTCAACTTTTTCAAGGGCGGTGAAACCTGCCAGGTTGAGATTTCCGGCCAGTTTCTTGTCCTTCCAGTCAATTGATGTAACGCGGTTGTTAACAACGGTAACACCTTCCCAGGTTGAGGGGTCATTGGTGTTTGTGATGTTCAGGGCAGCGGCGTTGGTGGCGGCTTCCTGAGCGGGCTGATTCAGAAAGTTCTGAAGCTGGCGAAGCTCGGCGCGGTTAATCTGAGCGAAAGCGCTCACACCCATAAGGGCGGTGGTTAGAATTAAAGCTACTCGTTTCATAACGGACTTAAGTGTTTTTTTGTTGTTTTTTAATCTTTAGGTGAGTTGAAAAGGAAGTGGTGTGATGAATTTTAAGTAAGTCTGAGGGCCTGCGCCCGGAGCTTCTTTCTGTTACTTCTTTTTTTCAACGTAAAGTTATGATTTATTATTATAACATGCAAATTCTAAAAAGGTTTTTTTCTGACAAACTTTTTTTCTTAACTTTGTACCGTTAAAAAATATAAAGATTATGTTAAAACAACTATTAACCCGTCTGAGCGGACGTTCACTGCGCTGTGCGGCCCTTGTTGTGGCTGCAGGAATGAGCCTATGTGCAGGTGCGCAGCGGATTGCGGTACTGAGTGACATCCATGTAACTCCCGGAAATGAAAACGAGATACAGCTCCGTGCTGCTGTGGCTGAAATCAATGCCTCACCATTTGATGTTGTGGTGGTGGACGGCGACCTCACCAACGAGGGCTCTGATGAACAGCTGGCAAATGTCAAGGCAATAATTGACAGCATCTCTCATCCTCTGCTGGTTCTCCCCGGTAATCATGAAAACACATGGAGCCAGAGTGCCACCAAGACTTTTACTGACCTCTGGGGCGCTGACCGCTTTGTTTACCGCCTTGATTCCCTGCTGCTGATAGGAATCAACTGCGGACCGTTCATGAAGATGGGAGACGGACACATAAAGCAGGAAGACCTGCACTGGCTTGAGAGCACTCTGGCTCAGGAATGTGCCGTGCCGGGTACACGCGTGCTGTCTTTCAATCATTATCCCCTGCTGGATGACATGGACAATTATCCGGAATACACAGCCATACTTGAACGTTATCCGGTCATTGCCCACATAAACGGACATTACCACCGCTGGCGCACTTACGTTCCCGGACGTCCCGAGAGCAGCGAGGCCGGCCTGCCCGGTATCATGGTTCGCGCTCTGGACATGCGCAACGGGACCTTCGGTTATGCCATCATTGAACTTGATCCTCAGTGGATACATATATATAATAAAAACATAGGCCAGGCACCTGAACCCAAATTTGCCTTTGCCAATTCCACCACTCACCCCGGAACTCCCGCACCTGTGCGTGCGGTTCCCGTGGCTCCTGATGGTTTCACCCTGGAGAAAGTATGGGCTGACAGCGCGTCTGTTTTCACACGAATAGGATTTGATGCAGACCGTATATTCTTCGGCAACTCCCTCGGGCAGGTGCGTGCTGTCAATAAATCAGATGGCTCGCTGGCCTGGAACGCGGAAACCGGAGCGCCACTGTTCTCCCGTCCTGTCTTCCTCGGTTCAGAACGTGTGGCCGTTCCCGCTCATGATGGCATACATATTTATAATTCACAGACAGGCCGACAGCTCAAGTTCCAGCCATCTTCAGAAGGTCCGTATGTGGCAGACGGAATACTCACTGCCGACGGGCGCCGTTATCTTCAGGGCGGATACAAGCGCTTTGAGTGCCGCCGTCCCTCTGACGGGCGCCTGATGTGGAAATATGATTCCATAAACAATTACTGTCAGGCAGCTCCGGCTGTTGACGGTAACGATGTGGTCTTTGGCGCATGGGACACCAAGCTCCGCTGCCTTGACCTCAATACCGGACGCCTGCGCTGGAGCTGGGACAACGGACGCACTGCCAATATGCTCGGCCCGGGTAATGTGGTGCCGGTTATTACTGAAGACAAGGTGTTTGTTGTAGCTCCTGACCGTTACATGACAGCTCTTGACCGCGCCACCGGCACACAGCTCTGGCGTGATAACTCACATAAGTACCGTGAGAGCCTCGGCGGAAGCAGTGACGGCAGCCGTGTCTATGCCAAGACCATGGACGGAGAGCTGGTGGCTGTTGATGCCACTTCTCCTGAATTCCGTGAACTCTGGAATGTGGATCTCGGTATCGGTTATGAACATGCCCCCTGCATCGTTGCCGAGCATGACGGCCTGGTTTATGCCGGAAGTCGCCGCGGAGTGCTTTCAGTTGTAGATCCTCAGACACAGACCCTCTTGGCCTCCCTGCCCTTGGGAGTGAGTGAGATTAACGGTATTGACATAGATCCTGAGGACGGAACCGTTTACGTTTCCCTGATTGAGGGTACAGTCTGGCGCCTGAAACGTAACTGAAAATAAATTTTTAATGGCATCAATTACACACATACAGAATGGTGAGAAACTTACCATAGGTCAGCAGGCAGGGCTGGCACTGCGCCTGTCCGCTCCGGCCATGATGGCACAGCTTTCCACCATTCTGATGCAGTATGTTGATGCCTCCATGGTAGGGCGCTTAGGAGCAGATCAGAGCGCATCCGTTGGACTGATGATGAGCAGCCTGTGGCTTTTCTGGGGCGTATGCTCCATGGCCACAATGGGCTTCTCAGTCCAGGTTGCCCACAAACTGGGAGCCAAAAGCCCTGAACAGGCCCGTGATGTCCTCCGCCAGGGAATAGTCACCATGTCCCTGTTCGGCTTTGTGATGGGGCTGATAGGAATTATAATAGCACCTTTCCTGCCGTTATGGCTGGGAGGAGCTCCGCAGATCTGTCATAAAGCCTCACTGTATTTTGGAATATTTGTGGGAGCGCTGCCTGTGCTCACCCTCTCTTACCTGGCCGGGGGGATGCTCCGCTGCGCCGGGAACATGAAGATTCCGTCAATTTTCAATATCCTCATGTGCGTGCTGGATGTGGTGTTCAACTGGTTCCTGATTTTCCCTTCCACAACATTAAATATAGGAGACTGGAGTGTGTATATTCCGCGGGCAGGCCTGGGCGTGACCGGAGCGGCACTCGGAACTGTTGGGGCGGAATGTATATGTGCCGGTGCCATGATGTGGTACCTCTGGCACCGACAGGCAGACCTCAGGCTTTCAGGCCGCCACGGCTCTTACCGTCTGCGCCGTGACATACTGCGTAAGGCATGGAGCATAGCCTTCCCCATGGCAGGGCAGCAGGCCGTGTTCTGCGGCGCACAGATAATGGTTACGGTGATTGTGGCCCCGTTAGGTGTGGTGTCAATTGCGGCCAACGCCTTTGCCATCACCGCGGAAAGCCTCTGTTATATGCCCGGATTCGGAATTGCTGATGCAGCCACCACCCTCTGCGGTCAGGCATACGGAGCAGGCCGCATGGCCCTGGTACGCTCTCTGGGATGGATTACTACCGGGCTGGGCATTGCTGTCATGACAGTTATGGGAGCGGCAATGTACATCTGCGCTCCATGGATGATGGAGCTTATGAGTCCTGTGCCGGAAATTATTGCTGAAGGAACACGGGTTCTCAGGATTGAAGCTTTTGCCGAGCCCATGTATGCGGCATCAATTGTGGCATACGGAGCCTTTGTAGGCGCCGGTGATACATTGATTCCCGCGGTGATGAATTTCGGTAGTATCTGGCTTGTGCGCATCACACTTGCAGCCTTGCTCGCTCCTCATTTCGGTCTTGCCGGAGTATGGATGGCAATGGCTATTGAACTGACATTCCGCGGCATAATCTTCCTCAGCCGCATGAAATGGGGTAAATGGCTTAAAACAGACCGCACACCGGGCGTTGGTGTGCCGGATGAACAGGCCTGAGTTACAGGCTCTTATTTTTCTGCCATGGCCAGGGTGGTCTCCTGATACTTGTCCAGGGAGGTATTGGAGTGGACACTTACATAACCGATAACAATTGAGATAACTGCTATGGCGAGGATGGCTATTGTCTGCTGGATGGCTGAGCGGAGGGGAACGCGAATCATGGCTATGGTGTTTAGTAGGTTATTTTTATACCATTTAAACACGCTTACGGCCCCTATGGTTTACTCACCTTGAAAATTTTTTGCCGCTCCTGAAAATCAGGAATTCAACAATGCCCCTTGTGAGCAGGTAAGCGTTGAAGGCCAACCATAATCCATGATTGGCAAGTGTATGACGCAGAGAAAGATACAGAATAAAAAAGACAGCGGCACTGACAGCCATGGCGGTGAGCATGGCACGTGTGCGCGTAAGACCCACCAGGACACCGTCCATTATAAAACCTGAGAATCCGCACAGGGGAATTATCACGGCCCAGGGCAGAAAGTGAAGAGCCACCTGCCTTACTTCCTTCTGGTCTGTGAGCATGTTGATGAACAGCTCCCCGCCCAGAGCATAAAGTACAGCGGCTGAAACAGCGATAACAGCCCCAATCCTGAGCAGTGTTGAGGTCAGGGAATAAACCGCTCCCTTGTCTCCGGAGCCCTGGTACTTTCCTGCCATGGCCTCCGCTGCAAATGCAAATCCGTCCATGAAATATGAGCAGAGCATGAAGAGCTGCAGCAGAACAGCATTAGCAGCCAACACATCCACTCCCTGCTCCGCACCCGCACGCGTAAACCACACTGTCACTGTTACAAGGCAAAGGGTACGCAGAAAAATGTCTGAGTTGAGACGGAAAAACCGCAGCAGCTCACTGCCGCGGATGATTGTCTTAAGCGGTGGAATGCCAGGATGATGACGGAAAAGTACCACCAATGCCCCCACAATCACACCTGCCCACTGGCCGCTGACAGTGCCGGCAGCCACTCCCTCAATCCGCATATGGAACACAAATACCAGTATGCAACTGACGGCAATATTGACCAGGTTGGTGACCAGGGCCATCAGCAGGGTGGAGCGCGTGTCCTGCATGCCGATGAACCAGCCGGCAAGGGCATATGAGCACATCACTGCCGGCGCTCCCAGCAGGCCAATGCGGAAATATCTGATGGCCAGGTCTGCGGATCCGCTCTCAACGTCCACAAATCTAATGAGTACTCCCGCCAGGGGGTCTGCCAGGATGAGCATCAGCAGTCCGATCAGCAGTCCGATTCCCAGTGAACGGTAAAGCACCACGCCTGTGCCGGAACCGGTGCCGAAAGCCTGGGCTGTAACGCCTGTCGTTCCCATGCGCAGAAAGTTGAAAACCCAGTACAGCATGTTGAACATGGCACCGCCCACGGCAATGGCAGCGATGTATTGAGCCTTGCCGATGTGGCCGGTTACTGCCACATCAACAAGGCCCAGTAAGGGAGTGGTGATATTGGTGACGATGGCAGGAATTGCCAGCGCACGTATCTCACCGGAGTACTTACTTTTTAATGAAAACTTACTTTTTAACGCGGATTGAGTCAAAGTAAATATATCCTATCAACAGAGCGTAAGCCACAAGACCGAGAACCTGCGGCTGGAAGTCCATACCGTTTTCAGGCAGCTTGACACCGCACATGATGGTAACGGCACTGAATACCCCGAAGAGAGCGCCGCCGGCGATTAATCCGGAAGAAATGAGTGTTCCGCGGTCATAACGTGCTGCGGAGATGGCTTTATCCTTGCTGCTCCGTTTTACAAAGTATGAAATCAGACCGCCCACCAGCATGGGGGTGTTCAGCTGCAGGGGCAGGAACATACCCAGACAGAATGCCAGGGCAGGAACACCCAGCCAGTTGAGTATCAGAGCCAATACCGCACCGATAATATAGAGTATCCAGGGTGTGGCACCGCCGGTCATCATGGGTTCTATTACCTTGGCCATTGCGTTGGCCTGAGGAGCGGCCATGGCAGTATCTCCTGTAAAGCCGTAAACCTTGTTGAGCATCAGCATTACGGCGCCAACTGTGGCAGCGGATACCAATGTACCCAGGAATTTCCATGATTCCTGTGTGCGCGGGGTGCTTCCCAGCCAGTAACCAATCTTGAGGTCAGTGACAAATCCGCCGGCCATGGACAGTGCCGTGCAGACAACACCGCCGATTACCATTGCGGCAACTATTCCGGAAGGTCCTTTAAGGCCGATGGCCACAAAGATTCCGGAGGCTATGATAAGTGTCATCAGGGTCATGCCGCTCACGGGATTGCTGCCCACAATTGCTATGGCGTTGGCTGCAACTGTGGTGAACAGGAAGGCGATTACCACAACAACTGTCCAGGCCACCAGTGCCTGCCAGAAGGTGTGAATCACACCAACCCAAAAGAACAGAAGCACGGCCACAAGCGCCAGTACAATAAACACTGTCAGGTGCTTCATGGAGATATCAAGCTGCCAGCGGGAAACCTTGGCGCCGCTCTTGTCTCCTTTCAGCTCACGGACAGCCAGCTTGGCAGCCGAACCGATGATGCCTGAGCTCTTGATGATGCCTATGATACCGGCCATGGCAATACCGCCGATACCTATCATGCGGGCGTAATTGCTGAAAATCTCACCGGTGCTGAGCGCCTGGATTTCTGCAGCTCCGTAAGCGCCTAAGAGCGGGATGATTACCCACCATACAAAGATGGAACCTGCAAATATTACAAAGGCATATTTGAGTCCCACAATGTATCCGAGGCCCAGAACGGCAGCGCCTGTATTACATGACAGCACAAATTTTGTCTTGTCAGCCAGTGCTGCGCCCCAGCTGTAAGCTGTGGTGGTAACAGTCTCAGCCCACCAGCCGAATGTGGCAACAATATAATCATATACACCGCCGATGAGGGAGGCAACGACAAGCAGCTTGGCCTGAGAACCGCTTCCGCTGCCCTTGGCCTGACCGCTGATCAGGACCTGGGTGGTGGCTGTGGCTTCAGGGAAGGGATATTTGCCGTGCATATCCTTCACAAAATACTTGCGGAAGGGTATGAAGAACAGGATGCCAAGCACGCCGCCTAACAGGGAACTCAGGAATATCTGCACAAAGTCAACTGAGATTTCAGGATATGTTGACTGCAGGATAAACAGGGCGGGGAGGGTGAAGATGGCACCGGCCACAATCACTCCGGAACATGCACCTATACTCTGGATTATTACATTCTGACCCAGGGCATGGTCTTTCTTGAGCGCTCCGCTCAGACCCACGGCAATGATGGCTATGGGGATGGCGGCCTCAAATACCTGTCCGACTTTCAGGCCTAAATATGCAGCTGCCGCACTGAATACCACGGCAAGAATCAGGCCGGTGATTACGGCGTAAGGTGTGGCCTGAGGATAGTCATGAGCCGGGGACAGGACGGGGGTGTATTCCTCGTCCGCGGCAAGTTCCCGGAATGCGTTTTCCGGAAGCACTGCAGGGTCTACCTCTGCCGGTGGTACCGGAGCGGTGTTTTTCTGCAGCTTGGTTTTGGATACTGACATCTTGTATAATGATTTATGATTGATTATCAAGGTATGATAATGCGCTGTCCGGCCTGGATATTATCTCCGGCCATGTTGTTGGCGCGCTTGATTGCGGCAACTGTTGTGCCGTATCGGGCTGCAATCTTGGACAGGTTCTCACCGCGGCGCACTGTGTGGTAGCGGCGGGAATTGCTCTGGTTCTGCCGTCCTGCACGCTGGCTCTGACGCTCAGTATTCTGCTGTCTTGCAGGTGTCTGCGCAGGTACTGAGACAGGGCGCTCTGTGGGCTCATCAGCTGCAGGGGAGGGGAGGTTTTCCGTTTCGGCGCTTTCAGAGAATGCATTATTGACAGCTTCTGCCTGGCGGCTGACATTTACACTGTCCTGGGCTGCAGTGACTTCTGCGGGAACATCAATGTTTTCAGCAGGAAGCACAACTGATACTGAGTCACCGGCTGCGGGAACAATTGAATCCATGGCCATTTCCACTGCCGGAGCCTGTTCCGGAGCGGCCTCACGGTAACGGCGTACTGTTGTCTTGATTTTCAGGCGCTGACCTCTGCGGACCGTGCGCCCGCAGTTATTATCCCTGCGGATGGCACGCTGGGTTGTGCCGTAATGGTTGGCGATAGAGGCCAGGGTCTCTCCACGGCGTACTGTGTGCCACTGCACCACTTCCTCATCATAATATTCACCGCGTGCATCACGCCCCACTGTGCCGGCTGTGGCGGGTTCCACCATTCCGCGGCGGGCATATCTTTCGGCCTCATGATTGACAATGGAGTCCTCGTTGGCCACATAAGCATAAGCCTGCAGGCTGGGGAGAGTGAGAGGGTAAGGCTTAATATCCCCGGGGATTACGTCTCTGATATACTGTGGATTGAGGGCGCGTAATTCTTCCATGGGTATATTCATCACATCTGCAATCTGCTGGAAGTGCACTCGGCGGCTCACATGAACCGTATCCGTTACAATAGGACGCCGTGCAAGGGCAGGGGAGATGTTATGGTCCTTGTGATATGTCATTATATAATTGGCGGCAATGAAAGCTGGAAAGTAGCCGCGTGTCTCGGCCGGCAGGAAGGGATAAATTTCCCAGAAGTCGTGCTGTCCTTCCCCGGCACGGCGCATGGCCTTATTGATGTTGCCCGGGCCGCAGTTGTATGCAGCAATTGCCAGAGACCAGTCATTGAATGTATTGTACAGCTGCTTGAGGTATACGGCTGCTGCCTCTGATGAGGAGTACGGATCATACCGCTGGTCCACAAGGCTGTTCTGCTCCAGCCCGAATCCTGAACCGGTGGCAGGCATGAACTGCCAAAGACCACCCGCCCCGGCACGTGAACGTGCATTGGGCACCAGGGCGCTCTCAATCACAGGCAGATAACGGAGTTCACGCGGAAGTCCGTGGCGCTCAAGCGCTTCCTCAAAGATGGGCATGTAATACAGGCTCAGGCCCAGCATGTTCTCAACGAGCTGCCTCCGGTTGGCATAATAACGGATACTGTTACCCACCACAGAGTTAAACGGCATTTCAATGGTCACGGGCAGACGGCTCAGGCGTTCCATGATTTCTTCATCTGTGAGCTGGACATTTTCACGGGAATCGGCTTCTGAATCCAGGACTGCGTATGTGCGCAGATACCAGTTTTCCTGCATGGTACGGGTGTTGGTTTCCGCACTTTCAGGCATGGTAAGGCTGGGGGTCATGGAGGAATCAGAAACATCTCTTACGGTGACGGCCCGTGAGGATGCCGGAAGCAGCAGGGCGGCCGGTAAGAGGATTCTCAGGAGGGAGCTTATATATTTCATTGTTATTGACTTGTATATGATATTTGATAGTTCAGAAGGTGAGGGCGCAGGTCAGCCCCAGGGAGGGCCGCAGTCCGCGGGTTTCCTGCATCAGGGCCGGTGTCCAGTCCAGGCTCAGGTCAGGACTGATGTCAAAGTGTGATAATGAGGCGTCTACGTAAGCGTCTACCATGGCCAGAAGATAAACTCCCACCATGCAGATTATACACAGGTCTCGGTTACGCCGGTAAAAATTCTTGCGGCTCTGCATGACCTGTTTGAGCCAGGTTTTGTCAAGGTCGCTTTCCTGAGTTGTGGGCGGAAAGAAATCCATGTAACTCTTGGTGTTCGGATCATTATCCATCAGGTCCCGGTATGCGCGGGTGTAATCAGTGAGCATGGTATTGTTCCATGAGGTGGCATATCCCAGGCCCATGAAGCCGCCTATGATGATGGGGAGTTTCCAGTATCTCCGGTTGTAAATCTGCCCGAGACCGGGAAAGAGTGCGCTCATCCACACTGCGCGCGTTGGATCAGGATTGAAAGTGTCCTCGCGCTCAATCCACACATCGTAAGGATTGTACTTAACCGAAGCAGTATCCTCAGGCTCAGTCTCATGCACCAGTTCTCCCAGTTCAATTGTCAGCTCCGGGTCCGGCAGCGTGTCGGCCGGAATCTCACTTGCCTCATGATGGGCATGAACGGGCTGGCGCTGGGCGGAGGCACTGAGTCCGCTCAGAAGCAGTACGAGGGATGCTATTATCTTGATTATATGTGTTCTGGATGTGTACATCAGGATTGACTGATGGAGTCAAACATGGAGATCAGACGTGTCATCTCTTCCTCGTTTTTGAAGGGGAAGGTGATTTTACCCTTGCCGGAATCATTCACTTCAAGACGCACGGAGGATTTGAAAACAGAGCTCAGGTGCCGTTTCAGTATGTCATAATCAGCGGAGGCCATGGTGCGTCGGGGAGCCTTTTCAGGAGCAGGTTTCTGCATCTCCTTGGCCAGTTCCTCCACCCGGCGTACAGACAGACCTTCATCCACAATACGCTGGTACAGTTTGAGTTGGAGCGCAGGATCTTCAATTGACAGCAGGGCGCGCGCATGTCCCATGTCAACGCGTTTGTCCCTCAGGCCTAACTGTACCTCAGCCGGGAGCCGCAGCAGGCGCAGGAAGTTGGCCACTGTGGCGCGCTTCTTGCCTATCCGGTCTGAAAGGCGTTCCTGAGTGAGATTGTAGCGGTCTATGAGCTTCCGGAATGTGAGGGCTATCTCTATGGCATTGAGGTCCTCACGCTGTATGTTCTCAATGAGCGCCATCTCTGTCAGCTCCGCATCATTGGCGGTGCGGATGTATGCCGGCACAGACTTGAGGCCGGCCATGGTGGCGGCGCGGAAACGGCGTTCTCCCGCAATTATCTGATATGTCTCCGGCCCGGTCTTGCGCAGACTCAGCGGCTGGATAATTCCCAACTGGCTGATGGATACTGCCAGTTCCTCCAGGGCCTCATCATCAAAGTCAGTACGGGGCTGCTCAGGATTGGGAGATATCTGTTCAAGAGGTATTTCATTGATGGCGGTTGAGCCGGAAGGATCCGTCTCATCCATGCTGATAAGGGAATCCAGGCCGCGGCCCAGTGCGTTACGTTTCAGTGCCATATCATTATGATTGTTTTGCCACAGCCGATGCACGGCCCTGACGGCTGCTCTTATTGTGTTTATGTATCAGTTCTTTGGCCAGCATCAGGTGTGATGTTGCGCCGCGGCTTTCCGCGTCGTACAGCAGAGCGGGAATACCGTGACTGGGTGCCTCGCTCAGGCGGATGTTGCGGGGAATGACGGTGTTGAAAACCATATCTGAGAAGTGGCCTTTCAGTTCTTCATATATCTGGTTGGCCAGGCGCAGACGGGCGTCATACATGGTCAGCAGGAAGCCTTCTATCTCAAGGGTGGGATTGAGTCGGCTCTTGATGATGCGGATGGTATTGAGAAGCTTACTGATTCCTTCCAGGGCAAAGTATTCCGCCTGCACGGGTATTATGACGGAGTCAGCTGCCGTGAGGGCATTAACTGTTATAAGCCCCAAGGACGGCGAGCAGTCAATCAGGATATAATCATACTTGTCTTTCACCGGAGCGAGGAGCCCGGACAGCACACGTTCACGCTGCGGCTTGCTGATCAGTTCAATTTCAGCACCGGCCAGGTCTATGCGTGAGCCCAGGAGCTTCAGTCCTTCCATGCACGTGTCAACTTCAGCGCCGTCAACCGGATATCCGTCCACAAGACACTCGTATATGCTGCTTGCCATGCTCCGGGGGTCTATGCCGTAACCGCTCGTGGCATTAGCCTGTGGGTCTGCGTCAACAATCAGCACCTTCTTGCCTTCGGCAGCAAGGGAGGCGGCAAGGTTGATGGTGGTTGTCGTTTTTCCTACTCCACCTTTCTGATTGGCTATTGCTATTATTTTTCCCATGTTTCTGAGCTTTATCAGAGTTTATGGTGCAAAATAAGCGAATTATTGTGAAACTAAAAAATAATGTTCCACGAAAATGCACCGATTGTTGATAAATTTAGTTAAAAGCCTGAAAATCTTACTGAATCTCATAATTTATCACTAATTTTGAAGCAAACTAAAGAGAGTCCACCCTTGTTTTAAACATTATTGACTTGAAACTTAAAACATAAGCATATGAGCACCACCCGCCCCCTGATAATGATAAGTAACGATGACAGTATTTCCGCACCCGGCCTGCACGTCCTGGCTGACGTGGCTGCCAAGTACGGAGACGTCTGGGTTGTGGCCCCGGCACAGCCTCATTCCGGGCAGAGCAGCGCCCTTACAGTTGGCGAGCCTCTCAAAATCAAGGAGCTGCCTTCTGAAAAAGACGGTGTGCGTCTCTTTACTGTGGACGGAACGCCGGTGGACTGCATCAAACTGGGTCTCCACGCCATCATGCCCCGCAAGCCTGACCTCCTGCTTTCCGGTATAAACCACGGCAGCAATTCCGGTACGGCCATTATTTACAGCGGCACCATGGGAGCCGTCCTGGAAGGATGTATGGAACAGATTCCCTCGGTGGGATTTTCTCTGCTGCACCACTCCATCAAGGCAGATTTCTCTCTGGGACTGGAATTTATTGACAGAATTGTAGCTGAAGTAATCCAGAACGGGCTGCCTGAAGGAATATGTCTCAATGTTAATATCCCGGCAAAAGTGGTGCCGGAAGGCGTACGCGTCTGCCGTGCAGCCAAGGGCCACTGGAGCGAGGAATATCAGCGTTACCTTGACCCGCAGGGTAATCCGTTCTACTGGCTCACCGGACGGTTTGTCAACGAGGAACCCGAAGCCACCGATACCGACGAATACTGGCTCCAGCGCCGCTACATCTCCGTAGTCCCCGTCACCCCGGATATGACTGCCCACTCCTCCATCAAACCCCTCACCCCCAGATTCACCATCCGGTAAAATCACAATGTGGTGTGATTTTGGGGTGAAATATGAAGAAAAATTTGTATCTTTGCGCTCAAATCACAGTGTAATGTGATTTAGAAAAAATATGGACTATATCAAGATTGGTAAAATTATTCGGGAAAGAAGAAAATCGCTGAACATTACTCAACCGGTTCTGGCATTATTGGCCGGAGTGGGAGTGAATACAGTGGTGGCTATAGAACGAGGTAATGGAAACGCCAAGATTCAGACCATTATTGCAATTCTTGACACCCTCGGTCTGAAACTGGATATAACTTTGAAAGATTGAATAAATGAG
>CAZNBD010000032.1:0-1609 GCA_964571405.1 uncultured Bacteroides sp.
ACTATACACCGTGTGCAGAGTTGGCGGATAGTATTCATGTTGTGGCTTACATAGAGTACTGTCTTTCCATGGTTGGCGGCGGCATCACCCATTTTTCCCAGGCATTTCTGCTGAAATTTCACGTCTCCCACGGCCAGAACTTCATCCATAACCATTATCTCACTGTCAAGGTGAGCAGCCACTGCAAATGCCAGCTTGACATACATTCCACTGGAATATCTCTTTACCGGTGTATCAATGAACTTCTCCATCTCAGCAAAACGGACAATCTCATCAAATTTTGATGTAATTTCCTTTTTGGTCATTCCAAGAATGGCTCCGTTCATATATATGTTTTCACGACCTGTCAGTTCAGGGTGGAAGCCGGTTCCTACTTCCAGCATACTGGCTATTCGGCCATTATATGAAATTGTACCTGAAGTTGGGGCTGTGACTCGTGAAAGCAGTTTGAGCAATGTAGACTTACCGGCTCCATTGTGTCCGATAATACCGACTGCTTCGCCCTGGTTAACAGTAAAAGAGACCCCGTCCAATGCCCGGAAAATCTCTCCGTTGGATACACGCTGTTTGGCCCCGACCAATGAATTGGGATCCTCTTTATGTCTTATCTTGGCAAAAAATGTCTGTAAATCGCCTTTCAGGGTACCGCCCCCAATTGATCCGAGACGATACTCTTTGATTACATTATCAATCTTTATAATTTCGCTCATTTTTGAATCTTCCAATATTAACTTTACACAGTATCCATGAACGTTTTTTCAACGCGGCTGAACAGCATAATACCCAGAGCAAGGAGGAAGATAGTAACTCCCCATCCAATCCAGTAAAAACTCCAGTCTATCTCTCCTATTCCAAGGAATCCATATCTGAAAATATTAATAATTGGGGTAAGTGGATCAAGCATATAGAGTGTATAAAATCTTCCACCGGGTGAAATTATTGGCATTCTGAACATATCGTAAGCCACAGGGCAACCGTACATCCAAAGCTGAAGACCAAAAGTTATAAGCATCTTCAAATCTCTGTATTTGGTGGTCAGCGCTGAGATAATAACTCCACATCCAAGACTGAGAAGTACCAGCTGGAGAACCAGTAATGGGGTCATTAATACATACCAGTTGACATTTATCTGGGAGCCTGTCAGAATATAATATATCAAGAAGCCTATAAAAAAGGCAAACTGAATCGCCATTGTGATCAAGCCGGAAATTGCATTTGCCGTTGGCATCACAAGGCGTGGGAAGTACACTTTTCCCAAAATGGAACTATTTGTTACAAAAGTATTTGCCGTATTTGTCAGTGAAGTTGAAAAATACGTCCACAGAATGGTCCCAGACAGATAAAACAAGAACGTTGGAGTCCCCTCAGCAGCCAGTCCCGCTATATTTCCGAATATCAAAGTATAAACCACTGTGGTCAACAAGGGCTGGATTATTGCCCATAACGGACCGAGTATGGTCTGTTTATATAATGAGATAAAATCTCGTTTCACAAACAGCATTATCAAATCCCGGTAACGATAAAGTTCCCGAAGATTTAAATCAAACCAACCGTTCTTTCCTTTAAGAACCGTTTGATAATTTTGTTCCATCAATGTGATTGTTTGTTT
>CAZNBD010000032.1:1709-3081 GCA_964571405.1 uncultured Bacteroides sp.
AGAATAGCGCCATTTTTAATATTTTGAATTGCATCCAATACTCCTGCGGCATCCCCTTGTTCAACAATATATCCTGTCTTACCATTTACAATAAGTTCCGGACTGCCACCTGAACGGAAAGTTATAACCGGTGTTCCACAACTCAAAGCTTCCATGTTTACTGTTGGTAAGGTATCTATATAAGTCAGATTCAAGAATACATCTGCATTATTGTATTCTCTTGCTAATTCCTCACGGCTATTTAGATATCCGATATAACTTATCTTATTATTTGAAAAATTGCTTTCAAGTTGATGTCTGTTACACCCCACCACTTTAATATGATACTCCTCATTTAAGTTATTGACAAGGTATTCTCTCATCCCTGAGTTTTCCTGAAGAAACCATTTATTGGCCATCACCAGGATGTTAAACTTATCCTCTGCATGGCGGCAATCGGACAGTGGTTTAAAAATATCTATATCAATCCCGTTATATATAGTTTGAAAATGAGCGTTTTTAAATACCGGTGATTTTTCAGCCAAATCTGTCATCCATTTGCTGCATCCCACCACAAACAGATTCTGTATGGAAGAGAAACCTTCCTTTTTAATCCTGAACGTCTCAGAAGATGTATCAAATAAACTCGGGATATCAATCCCTTTCTTGGGACACTTGCCACATCCAATCAGCCACCTGTCACAGCCAATATCTTCAAAATGATAACATTTACCTGTAAAGAACCAGCAGTCATGAAGGGTCAGCACCAGCGGTTTATTTCTTTCTGAACAGTATTTTAACAGCAGCGGAAGGTTAATAAAATTGCTGTGTAAATTATGAAGATGGATAATATCCGGATTGATTTTATCAATTGTCTTGAGGATGCCTTCTGTAGGATGGGAACTCCAGCACCCCTGTTTCCCAAAAATCCTTGTCAAAATGGCATGCACTTTATTATGCCATTTATATCCAAGATTGATGATAGTTTCTGAATTATTATTGGATTCAATGCATATCACAGCCGCTTCCTGGCCGTTATTGATCAAAGTGTCAGAAATATCTTTAACAATCAGTCCTGTACTTTTTGTGCCGTATACAGCATTGATCTGTAATACTTTCATTGCCAGAAAAATTTATACGGGACAACATTGGCACTTGCCATTGTGATTTTGAGATACATAAACAGGACACCAAAATAAACCAACATGGTGGCAAGTTTTCGATTTTCCTTATTTACGGCGTGTAAGAGCCCTGGCAAGATTATTATCAATGAAATTTCAAAATACCATGCAATTCTGAACATCACAGATTGAACCAAAACTGTGCCTTGAAAGAGAACAGAGAAGAACAGCAACCAGATATCCAGTGTTCCCCGTCTATTATTCAGCACATA
>CAZNBD010000032.1:3181-19800 GCA_964571405.1 uncultured Bacteroides sp.
AACGCCAGAAGCACAAATCCTATTGCTATGGTCTGTCTCACTCCGGTCATTGAGAACTGGAAAAAGTTAAAGGCCATAAGGATTAGGTAACTCAGCAAACAGTCAGAAGAATATTTATATATTAGACTTGAAACACAATAATAAAAAAATATTCCCACAGTCAGGGTCAGACACCAGAACGGCAAGTGTAAATGTGCATAAGTCCATGCCAAAATATAATAAGCAATATCTCCATGGTCATATAAAGTATCCCAAACAGAGGAATATTTATCTAATCCTAAGTATGAAATGTAATATACGTCAGTATCAGAACCTACAGAAGAATTTCTCAAACCTGTAACCAAGGCGAAAATTGTTCCGGCTACAAAACAGAACTGCTTCCCGGACATATTCCCGCCCTTTCTCATGAGACCGAGAATAAATAATATTGCCACTATGCAGTAATATATTAACATGTCTGTTGATACTGAGCAATAACCTGCTGGAAATCTGTCTTAATTTTTTCCTGAATCTGACTTTTCTGATGAAAAGTTATTCCACATTCATATGCCTTAAGGGCATATTTAAGGATAATCCGGGGATTTACTGCAATCTTCAAGAGAATATTGAATAGTTCAGTTTCCGAGGAAGCCACCAATGCGGCATCTTTTTTACGGAGATATTCACATCCGGCCTGATTTGCCTTTCCTATAGCCATGACTGCACACCCGCTTGAAAGACACTCCATGATTTTGGTGGAGAATGAATATTTCACGGCAAGACTATTTGCCTTGTCAAAGCTCTCTACGTGTAAGAGTATGTCGGATTTCTTGTAAATTCCTTTCAACTCCTCTGAATTTACTCCTCCCTTAATGAAACTGCATGTTCCATTATCCAATAGTTTTCTTTGTTTCTTAGTTATCTTATCACGGGTGTATATATTCAGGATAAAGTTTCCTCCTTGAGCGTTTATCTGTGAAATACATTGAGACAGCATGGCAAGCGTTTTCCATCTGTTACAATATAACTTACCGGCGTATGTTATGACAATTGGATTATGGAGCCGGGTATGGATATTGTCTTTATTGAACTCTCCGGTTTTAACCAGAAAATTCATGTTGGAGCCAAATTCATTATGGAACTCTCTCATCTGTTGCTCTGACATTGAATAGAAAAGATTGTACATGGGTATATTCTTTTTCAATTCATGTCTGACCCAAAATCTTCTGGTCCAGAAAATCGGAGAAAAGCTACGATGATTTAATGAATACTCATCATCTCCAGTATAAGCCACAATTGGCACATCTGCAATGCTTTTAACCAATCTCTCAATCCGGCACATTTTTACAGAACCCATACGTTGAGTAAAAATTATGTCAGGATTAAAGTCATTTATAAATGATTTCAGACCATTCTTATCAATTCTGCCTGTTTTCCAGATTACATCTCTGATCAGGCGGATGAAATCATTTGAAATAGACTTAAAAAAACGATATAAACCTATATTTTCTTCCTTTATTTCCTGTCTCTGATGAGTTTGAGTCTGAGTAACAGAAAATGCACGTCCTGCCCGCTTCTTTCCCACCAGGCTTTTAACCATACTCTTTTCCGTTAACTGGAAATACTCAGTACAGCATTTATTATCCGGCAAAGCAGGATTGGCATAAATGGTGGCAATTTCCACATCTTTCATTCCCTCAAACCAATTTGTAAGATTATTATTGGGATGAAGACTGTCATTCCATGACTCACTGATGAGTAACAGAATTTTCATTTATCTCTGAGCAGATGGTATAAGTGCTTTACAGCCGGTTGAACAGACGCCGGAAGAATACGCTTTATTCTGAATCCAAAATCAGATGTTGCATTACAAGCGGCAATCAACCCATGTGAAAGAAATACATCCTTAAACTTCTGATAAAGGAGCTCATATTTTTCTCCTTTATTTTTGGTAGAACTCATATTGTTGTCTGTGGCAGTGGCATATTCCACCTCAAAAAATCTGAAGCCATTTTTACTCATGGATTCAATTGCCTCCAAGCCTTTCTGCGTCCTTACAAAGATACATGACACGCCATTCTTATTCCAATATGCATCTTTCTTTTTTATACCCCAGAAATCACCAATTCTGATATCAGCCACTCCGTTTGTTCCTCTGTACTTACAGTTATAACATGATGGTCTGTTATAAATCTGGAAACCTCTGCCATAATATGAGGCATAAAGAGGTTGTTTGAGAACTTTTCCTGAATCAAGTTCAACTTTCAGAGTTGATACAAACCATCCCTTCTCTTTACTTCTTGCACAAATTTTTTTAACCGGACTGTGATATCTATCTGTTATATACTGAACAAAATCCTGAGCAATTTTGGGAGACGTCACACCCATGCATACCAGTTCACATGTAAGAAGATTATCTTTAGGAGTGTTATGAAGTACGTTCAAGAGGCCTGCAATATCGCAGGGACAGCCAATGAAAAGTACTTTTTCCCCATTCTTAAGTTCTTCCCTGACTTTGAGAAAAATACCATTCTTTTCACTTTGGACATATTTGGAGCCCCTGAATTCCAAGAGTTGGGCCTTTGAACGGGCCAATGCATAATCAGCATGAACCATGTCTGAATTATATTTGACTCCTGCGACTATTCCACCCTCAGAAACCACCAACTCTGAAAGCGATGTTGCAAAGCCACCCGAAGTAGTCCCCATGAGAATTTCCCGGTCAGATGCATAACCGGCAAATGTCTTGATGTAAGGATTATTGATATTGTCATCACTTAAGGCGGGACATCTTTTTTCGCACAGATGACATTCAATGCATTTTTCCGGATCAATGACAGGATAACGGAATCCACCTTTATCATATTTCATAGAAATGGCCACCTTGGGGCACACATCCATGCAAGCACTGCATCCGGTACAAGAACCTTCTTTAGGCAGGTTTATCATTTCTTGCTTTTGATATATTCTTCGTAACTTAATTTCCCGTTTTTGAATCCTTTTGCCCCGGCAAGTCTCCACTTTATGATCTTAAAAGGATTTAACTTCTCCCTACGCAGTTTTATTGCCTGATAGAGTCCCCACAGAATTTGCGAAAATACTTTATCCGGATTTACATATTGGCTGTAAACTCCCAGATTATAGAAATATTTGTCAGTATAACCATGAAACCATTGTGATCCAAAACGTCCGTAATCAAGTGTAGAAATCACTGCAGGATATTCATAAATTTTTAGGCCAGCCTTTCTAATATCTTTTAAAAATAAAGTTTCTTCACCTCCTCCAAATTTACTTCCCGAGCCAAAATTCTCATTGAATCGAATATTGGTTTCCTTAATTTGTTTTAGTTTAAAAGTAATCATTGAAGATTGGTAACTTCTATATCCCGGAGCCAAACGAACTTTATCAATTGTATAATAAGTTTTTTTCATCTTGTAATTGATACGGTTGATATTGAAAACAATTACATCCGCATCCGGCAGTTCCTCGTATGCTTTCAGTATTATCTCCCTGTAATTATCAACAAGAGTTTCATCATCATCACACAATTTACATATATCTCCTTTGGCGTTGGCTATTGCCATGTTTCTGCTTTTTGAAAGGCCACGTTCTTTAGTATAGAACATTCTCCAGTTATATGTTTCTTCACTCTGTTCCACATACCACTCCTGATCACACTGATTAACTACCAGGAGATTACCTTTCACATTGGATCTTTTTGGCAATGAAAAATCATCCTGATGCATTACGGACATTAAAAGTTCTAACGTTTTCATTGTAATGCTCCTTTTAAATATTGAAATGATGACTCCCTCAATTTTTCCAATTCTTTATTAATATGTTTATAATCAAGGTTACCACGTGAAACCTTTCCTGTTTTATTGTAATTTCCCTTTATATTTAATAATTCCAAAATAGATTTTTGTCTTGTTGACTGATCAAATTCACCGTATTGGCGTTCAACGGATAAGAATTCCTTCTCGAAATTAATTGAGAATATCATTCCATGATAAGAATCTGTAAAAATGAAATCTGACTTTGATATATAGGAAATAAATTCTCCGGGCCCCGCATCCGGTATCTCATAATTGTTATAAGATTCTTCTATGAGTTTGAGCCCGGTACGAAGCATAATTATCTTTTTCCCGGCTGCAAATTTAATTATTTCTTCCTGTACAGATTGAGTGGGCTCATTTAAGAAATAACATAAAACAAAATCTTTCTCCGGAATTTCTTTAGAATACTTAAGCCAAAATTCTTTATTAAAGAGAAGTGTAGGATCCAGAACCACCGGTACTTCAACCGTTATCAAATCTTTAATCAATCTTGCTCCTTCGGTTTCTCTTATTGAGACATGGGGGATTTGACTTATGTATTTTTTCAGAGTCTTCTTATTATACTCAGGAATATAGCTCCGGCCGAGACTTGGGGCATATGCAACCCTTTTTTCTTTCTTTGCAAAACGGAGATACATCAAGGGATCCGGATATAGAGTGGTAGAACTCCATATCTGATCACTGCCACATATAAATTTGTGATAAACGTCCCCGTAACCGATTCTTTTAAACTCAGATGGAGAAAAAAACCTTCTTTTAAAATTTTGCCTTACAAAATCAGCAAAAAGATTGATTGTATTTTCAGAAAACGAGGATTTACTGACGTACTTCAAGTCATGAAATGTTCCTTTTATAAATCTCGGATACCTTAAGAGTTTTAATCCTATTGAAAAGAGTTTACGGGGTCTTATATCCAAGTGCTTAAACATTGAACCCTTCTCCCAAATAACCTCAGCATCATATCCAAGATTTTTCACGCCCTCTGCCAGAGCGAGGACTTGTAATACGGAACCAAAATTAATTAAATTAGTCCTATTAACTATTGCAACCTTTTTCATTGCATGAGCAAACAAAAGAACACGCCTACGGCATCGTCAACGCTTGTCCTCGTTGACGTTGAAATCTGAAATAAATCTTTATTTTCAACCATTTACCCAACTGGGAAAATGTAGCCTATCATTCCACTATTTATAGAAGCAGAATTTTCAAATGCAAAATTACAAAAAAAAATGAAATTCTGCTACTTTTTAGAGGAGTTTTGAGTGGAGCCAGGAGGCTACGAGGATTGAGGTTTCTGTTTGGGTTTTGGTGAAAACGTGGTTTTCATCGGGGATGAGTCGTAATTCGCTGTTGGGGATTTTTTCTTTATACCGCTCGGCGTATGTATATGGTACTATCTGGTCATGCATTCCTTGTACTATCAAGGTTGGGCCGGTATAGTTGGCTGCTGTTTCATATATGGGGAGATTTATTGCGGTCTCTACATAATTTTTGCCTAATAAGAGGGCTCCTGCTTCCGGTGAATGTGGTAATTCTATGTAATCTCCGGTGAAGTTCCATGGATCATATTTTGCACCCATTGTGCTACCGCGCAGTGCATCATCACGCAGTACTGCTGCAGCTGCCAGCAATACTTCCGCTTTTATTACTCTGTCACCAAGTTCTCCGCTGAGCATGCTCACCACTACTCCACCCTGTGAATGTCCTACAAGGCTGATGTCCTTTACCCACGGCTGATTCTGAGCCCATGTGATTACGTCTTTCAGGTCTTCAATTTCATTCAGGACGGTCATGTCCTTGAACTGGCCATCGCTCAGACCGTGTCCGTTGAAATCAAAGCGGAGTGTGGCCATTCCTTGTGTGACGATGCTTTCTGAAAGTGAATTCATGAAAGGACTTCTGCAATTTCCGCTGAAGCCGTGGCACAATATCACCAAGGGTACCTGAGCAGGTGAATCTGCAGGGCGGTCTATGATGGTGAAAAGTTTTCCAACTGCACCATCTATGCGGAGTGTGTCTGACATCTGTGCGTTTGCTGAAACCATGGTCATGAGTGCTAATAAAGCTGATAATATTAATTTCTTCATTTATATCATAAATTAATTGACCATGTCATATATAATCACCGGTACTGCAGAACATGTTTAAATTTTTCTGTAATGCTGATCATCTACGGGTTCGAGCCATTCATTGGATGTGTTTTGGCCGTTGAGCTCAAAGGCGAGGTGGGAGAACCAGCTGTCCGCTGCTGCACCGTGCCAGTGCTTTACATTGGCGGGAATGTGGATAACTGTTCCGGGAAGGATTTCAACCGCGGGCTTGCCTTCTTCCTGGTACCATCCGCGGCCTGCTACTCCTACGAGCATCTGTCCGCCACCTTCTGTGGCCCGATGTATGTGCCAGTTATTTCTGCAGCCCGGTTCAAATGTTACATTGAAGAATTTTACTTGCTCCGTAGAAATGGGAGCAAGATAACTCTGGCCGATGAAATATTGGGCGTATGCTGTATTTGGTTCTCCTATCGGGAAAATCAGCTGTTTCTGGAACTCAGCTTTTGCATCGTCTGATTTAATATCTTCATTCCAGATACTTTTTGCCTGGTTGAACGCAGCCCAAGCTTTTGGCCATCCGGCATAGAAAGCAATGTGAGTTATTATTTCAGCAATCTCCGTTCTGGTGATACCATTCTTTTTTGCTTCCCGGAGGTGATAACTGAGTGAACTGTCAGTGATACCCTGACTGATCAGAGCAGTTAAGGTAACGAGGCTGCGGTCACGAAGAGAAAGTAAATCATTTCTGCTCCATACTTCGCCAAAAAGTATATCGTCATTAAGGTGAGCGAACTCCGGTGCAAAATCACCGAGTTGATTTCGTCCTGCGGTCTGGACAATTTTCTGAGGTTTCACTTTCATATTACGGAAAAGTCCATGAGTTTTATTTTACAAGCATGCCGGAGGCTACTGAATCCGCGGTGGTTTCTCCTAAGGTTTCTTTAATAATAGCCAAGGCGAAGGGAAGTGTGGTTCCGGGACCTTCTGATGTGATCAGGTTGGGTTCAACAACAACGGTCTGCTCAACATACTGCCCTCCATTTGAATTGATGGCATCTCCCAATCCGGGATAACATGTAGCGGTTTTACCCTTAAGTACTCCCAGAGGCGCGAGTACAACTGCAGGACCTGCGCAGATGGATGCAATACGACCATTCTTATTATACTGACTCAGGATAATTTCCTTTACACGGTCATTGGCAAAAAGATTTTGAGCACCGGGATCTCCGCCGGGAACAATAATCCAGTCTGCGTCCTGAGCATTGACTTCATTAATGAGAGAGTCCGCCACCAGAATCTGACCGGTAGCTCCTTTGATCTGCAGACTGTCAGACACTGCAACTGAAACGACGGGCATTCCTGCGCGGCGCAATGCATCAATAGTTGCAACCGCTTCCACTTCCTCCACGCCGGGGGCGAGGAAAATATAAGAGTTCTTTGCTGTCATGGGTATAAAGCTTAATAGGGTTAAAAGAGCCATCAGAGCTCTCTTTAAAAATTTTATCTTCATAATTATTCTTTTTTAATTAGAACAACAGTACGAAGTTTAGGTTCAGAATAGTCATCTGAAAAAGGAAGATGTGGAGGACGTGGTCAGGGTATCATTCTGAATTATGACAAGGAGTCCCTGGAGTCCGGCGCGGTTGAGCATTGAGAGAGCGCTGTCCGGTTCCATTAACATGGATGCAGTGGCATAAGCGTCAGCTTCCATACAATTATCAGCGCGGATGCTTGTGGCCACAGTGGAGAGCTGGATGGGATATCCGGTGCGGGGGTCAATTGTGTGACCGTAACGAATTCCGGCGGAATCCGTTCTGAAATTACGGTAATTTCCGCTTGAAGCGAGAGCTTCTTTCTGCGGACCCATGGTAATAATTGTCAAACCATTGTGAGAAACAGCATCATTTTCCGGGCTGTCAATCTGTATTCTCCAGGGTTTCCCGTCCGGGTTAAGACCTTTCACCAGAACCTCACCTCCAATTTCCACCAGATAATCAGAACAACCGTTACGCTCCAGCATCCGGCCAATGCAATCAATCCCATACCCTTTGGCGAGCGCTGAAAAATCAAGGCGTGTGCCCGGGTGGGGACGGGAGATGCAGTTGCCGTCAATGGAGCACTTGTTCATACCTACTAAATGAAGGGCAGAATCAACAGCCGCAGAGTCCGGTTGTGAAGAAATATCTTCAGCCCCGAAGCCCCATAATGCAACAAGGGGTGCAATGGTGGGATCAAACACCCCACCACTTGAACGGTTGACTGCAGAAGCTTCAAGAAAAACTTCAATGAATTCCGGGCTTACAGAATCTGTTTCTCCGGCATTAAAACGGCAGAGTTCCGAATTGGGATTGAAAAGAGAGAATGAATTATCTATACTCTCAAGCTGCTGCTGAATTGAGTCATCAAGATTCACATCACTTTTATAAATAATATGGTACATGGTTCCCCATGCAGCGCCTTCAGTGCGTATATAAGGCTCAGAACAACTGCAGAGAGTTATAAGCAGAGCCAGGGATGCAAAAAAATATCTGTTCATTTTCAATAATCCGAATATTTTGTTTGGATAAGTTTTTTGCAAAATTACAATAAATTTTGTATGTTTGCACTCGCCAATGAGAAACACATGCGCTACAAAAGCACAAACAATACCAGCCCTGCTCTGACACTGAGCAATGCCGCCAATATCTGTCTGTCACCGGACGGAGGACTCTACGTACCCGATGGTTTCAGCCGCCTCCCCCAGGCCTTTCTCAATAACCTGGGAGATATGACTCTGAAAGAAAAGGCATATGCAGTTCTGTCCTCCTTCAACTCAGGGGAATTCACGGGCGCCCAGATAAAGCAGATGGCAGATTATGCCTTTTCTGCGGAGGCTCCACTGATAGAAGTATCAAGAGGAGTTTATGTACTGGAACTTTTTCACGGACCCACTTTGTCCTTCAAGGATTACGGAGCACGTTTCCTGAGCAAGCTATTGGAGCTGAGCGCCCCGATGCACAGAACGGTACTGGTGGCGAGTGTAGGCAACAGCGGGGCCGCCACTGCCAATGGATTCAACCGTCATCCTGACACAGATGTATTGGTACTTTTCCCCAAAGGAATACCCAACCGCATGACCCGCGCTCAATTTTCCGGGCCAAATGTTCATGTGCTGGAAATTGACGGTACAATTGAGGACTGCAAGCGACTGACACGAACAGCCATGACAGACCCGCAGCTTGCCGACTACAATCTGACCGCAGCCAATTCAGTAAATATAGGAAGGTTCATACCTCAGACAGTATTTGCCTTTCATGCATATGGTCAACTGTTAGCTGCCGGGGTCAAACATCCGGAGCGGGCAATCTATTCCATGGCATGCGGTAATCTCAGTAACCTTGCCGCCACCATTCTGGCAACAAGGCTTGGGTTACCGGTGGGTGAACTGATAGCAGCCAGCAATATCAATAATCCGCTTGGAGCACTGCTCTACCCCGAAAAGCAGCCGACGCGTCCGGTCAAGACACTTGCTCCGAGCATGGATGTGGTGCAGCCGTCAGGAATAAGCCGTATCCGTGCCATGGGAGCCATTGATGAAATTGGGGAAACAGTGAGGGTATCAAATCCCATTACCGATGAAATAATATCCAACACCATCAATACCCTCAGGGCCAAAACCGGATACACAATAGATCCCCATGGAGCAGCAGGATTTGCGGCACTGTCAGGGACTGAAGATAGTGTGCCCAGGGTGGTATATGCCACAGCACATCCGGCGAAAAATCTGGATATCATGACCTCAATCACAGGGCAGACCATTGAACTGCCGGTGCAGTTAACGCGTTTTATGAACGGCAAGGTAAACAGCCGCATATTGCCGCCCACCCTGCCGGCTTTAAGGAAATATATATTGAATCTGAAAACGAATAACAAACCCCAATAAAGGATAACGAAATGGCATCAAAACGTCAACTTAAGAAATTCATCCGCCGCAGCTGCGGAGCATTTGCAGCAGAAATCCTGATTGCCCGTCACACATTCAACGGCATCTCCAGTGAAAAGGTATATGACATACTGCGCAAGCTGGCCCAGCTCCAGGAAACGACCCTGTCCAAGGCCAACATCTCCTATGACCATACACCCAAGGGCTCCGATGCAGCTGAATACCGTAAGGCCAAACGTGCATATTACCACAAGGCATACAGCAAACTGATAGAGGAGCACATGGAAGGCCTTGACGGAATACTGAAAGAAATGAATGCCGCACTTCCTGAGGATGTAAAGGCAATCCTGAAGGAAGCCGCACAGAATAACTGATTATACAAGAATGAACCTTGCCGGATTTATCCTCAAGCGCGCAGGCTGGAGTATCAGGCTGAGTGTACCTGATTATGCCAAGTGTATAATCTGTGTTGCTCCCCACACGAGCAACTGGGATTTCATACTTGGTAAGCTGGCTTATGCAGCTGTTGGCCGCCGAGCCGGATTCCTGATGAAATCCACATGGTTTTTCCCACCGCTCGGATGGATATTCAGAGCCATGGGTGGGATACCGGTTTACCGCGGTAAGGATAAAAAAGGAAAAGGCTCATTGACCGCACAGCTGGTGGAACTGTTCCGGAGTTCAACCAGGCTGACAGTGGCCATAACTCCTGAGGGAACCAGAAGCCGGACATCCGCCTGGCACACCGGATTCCTTCATATATCACGTCAGGCGGGAGTGCCTATAGTGTTGGGTGCACTTGATTTCAAGACCAAGACCATTTACCTTGAAAAGGCCATAGAGCCCAGTGGAGACATTGAGGCGGATATGAGAATCATCAAGGATTATTACAAACAATTTACGGGAAAGATACCCCAAAACTTTACAACAGAATGAACAGTTTCACAGATCTCTTCCGGATCTCCGCCCTTCCGCTTGATACCAAATGGGGCGATAAGGAAGCTAACTTCAAAGCAGTGGAAGAAAGTCTGAAACAGTTACCCGCAGGCACAGACCTGCTGGTACTTCCAGAACTGTTTTCCACCGGTTATTCCGATGACCCAAACGTGCTGAAAGACCTGGCAGAGAAGAATACCGGTGATACTGTGGACCGGCTCCGCAAGTGGGCGGCAGATAAGGAATGTGCCATAGCCGGCAGTTTTCTGGCACAGACGGCACACCACATATATAACCGCGGGTTTATCATAGAACCTAACGGAGATGAAACATTCTACGACAAGCGGCATCTGTTCTCACTGAGCAACGAAGCAACCAATTTCACACAGGGGACTAACCACATGCCTATTGTGCGTTTCAGAGGTTGGAACATAGGACTTGTGGTGTGCTACGATCTGCGCTTTCCGGCCTGGTGCCGATGCCGGGACAAGAGTTATGACATACTGTTGGTACCGGCCAACTGGCCCAACTCAAGGAAGTATGCGTTTGAGCATTTACTGATTGCGAGAGCAATTGAAAACCAGGCGGCAGTGGTAGGTGCCAACAGAGGAGGCGAGGATGTGTTTGGAGATTACAAAAATCTGACACGCATCTATGACTGCAGAGGTTACGATGTGGGCAAGCAGGATGAAGGCAGTCCGTACGTAACGGCAACACTGAGCCGGGAGGACCAGGACAAATACCGCAAGGGCTTCCCTGTACTGAATGATGCGGATGATTATTCCATTATCTGCTGAGACTGCCTGCAGGCCCTGTAAAGGAGTACAAGAGCAAGCACAGTCAGGACAAGACTGACAACGCATAGAATCGGAGACCAAGTGAGAGTTTCCGATTCTATTTCTTTACCCTGGCGTACCTGCATCCATGCCATAAAAACATAAATGGAGTTATTAAGCACATGAATGATTACGGGGAGCCAGACGGTCCCGCTCCAAATCAGGAGGTAACCGAAGAAAGCACCCAGGAGCATGCGCGGAACAAAGCCATAAAACTGCATGTGCATAAGGCTGAAAAGAATTGCCACGCCCCACACTGCGGCATGACGGTTAACCCTGGAGGCAAGTAAGAGACGTACCAGGCACCCGCGGAAAAGAAGCTCCTCAGAGACACCGGCAGCAATACCTATAATAAGGATGTTGACGACAAGGTCCATAAGCGAGTCTCCGCCCATCATGGTGTGGAGAGTTGCGGCGGAAGCGGCTTCCATGGCCTGTGCCATTTCATTGAATTTTTCACCGAGGAAACTGAAATCCAGATGACCGTTCCAGTTTACCAGCCAATCCATGGCGGGAATAGCGGCTACCATAGCTACGATTGCCATGAGGGTAATTCCGAGATTAGGCCACTTCATAACTGCAAGTAAACCGGCGGGGCGGCGGTTGGCCACCACGGCAGTTGCCACAGCCGGAACAATGAACACAATAACGTCCTGGAGCATGGCGGCTATGCGCACTGCAGCCACAGACTTATCCTCCGGAAGTGCCTTTACAATAAAAATATTGAGCACACTTGCCACAATGAAACAAATAATGAAAATGCACAGCAGCAGGCAGAGGGCAGTTGCCGGACTAATATTGAAACCCTGTTGGCGGAAATTTATATTCATTGCAAAAGAAATGTGAAATCAGATTTTCAAATAAGATTATTTAAGGTGATGATAAAAAGGTTCAACAAGCCGGCGGTATTCAGGAGTATATCCGGAGGCATCCCTGATTGAAATTTCCTGCTCCACAGATTTTTCGGGAGCCCGGCCCCATAACCAGAGAAGGCGGCGTGGAGGTTTTCCAACAGCAGTGCGGACGCGGCATATGAAGTGGAGGTGCAACCCGGCCAAAGTTCCTGCAAGCATAACGGATTCCTCGGCTTCAACGGGGGTGACAAGACCGATTACTCCGTCTGAGGTGAGGACGCGGGCTGAATACTTCATCAGGGAATCATAATTGAGATCAGCCTGATGGCGGGAAGATGCGCGTGTGAGGTCAGGTGCTGTAAGACCGTTTTCAAAGTAAGGAGGATTACTGATGAGAGCGCCAACGGGCTGGGCTGGCATATAGTCCAGGAAATTTCCGGGCACGAGAGTGATGCGATTTTCCCAAGGGGAAGCCTTGAAGTTATCAGCGGCCGCCTGACAAGCAGCGGGTTCAAGTTCCAGAGCAGTGACCGAGACCTGAGGCCAGGCATCAGCAATAAGAAGGGAGATGACACCGGAGCCTGCACCGACGTCAATGATGCTTTCCACCGGAGATACAACTGTGGCAAACCAGGCGGCAAGGAGAACGCTGTCAGAGCAGACTTTCATTCCGCAGCCGCGGTCATCCACAGAGAAGTTCCTGAAGCGGAAGAGTGACATTACTTACGTGCGGCCCGACCGCGGATAATACCGCATTGATCCGCTATGACATAATCCACCGGGATGTCAAAATCATCAGTGTCAATTTCATCCACGAGCTGGAAATTATAACAAACCCCGATGGTGGTTGCTCTTGAGTTGGCAAGCAGTCTATCATAATAACCCTTGCCACGTCCCACACGGTTACCTTTTCTGTCATAAGCCAAAGCGGGAACAATGATGAGGTCAATGTCATCAATATTAACGGACTCGTCCCCGTCCGGTTCCTCAATTTGGAAAGCGCCCAGGTGCATACGGCTTCTGTCATAAGGGAGGATTTCCAGATTAAGGCCGTTTACACGGGGGAGGAAATAACGTTTACCTTCAGGAATATCATCCAGGAACGCCCGGGTGGAAAGTTCATCCGGGAGAGAATGGTAAAGCAAAACATTCCGCGCCACCATGAAAGCGGCAAGGTTCCGCAGAGTTGAGAAGACTCTGCGCGAGGCATCCATTTTTTCAGAGGCATCAAGGAGTGCTTTCTGCGCCCTTATCATCTGCCTGACTGTTTCTTTATTCATAACAGTGAGAGATTTTGAATTTCAGTTACCGGCACCCACCCTGACCGGAGCGGCGGCCTCACCGTTATTGAGACTTTCAATGGCCCGGAGGACAACGGGGTCCCTGTCATTGATAATCTCAAAATATGAGTCCATACCGAGGAGGTCACGGGCAATAAGCGCCTTTATCTGATTAACAATCAAAGGAGCGGAAGTGTTGATATAAAACCAGCGGGGAGCAACATTGGCCTTGGTCTGGGCGTACTGGACAAATGACTGGAGCAGCCATGAGTCAGAGGGCAACTGAGCCAGGAGGTCCACGGTATTGTTAATGTTCTCAAGAGACTCACGGTGAATATCCGCATATTCATAAGCGAAGTCACGCAGGAGGCCTGCATTTGCCACCCTGATATAATAATTGGTAACACCGGAAGTATCACTGGGGACAAAAATGTCAGGCATGATTCCCCCTCCGCCGTAAACGGGACGGCCTGTAACTGTGTGGAAAATCTTGGTGGAGTCAATGGGAATACTGTCAATGCTGAAGATTTCACCGTTACCGTATCTGTTATAAACTTCAGCGGCATACTCACCGGAATGCCCGGCCTCATAAGTTTTCTGGATACTTCGTCCGGAAGGGGTGTAATATCTCTGAACTGTGAGGCGGAACTCACTTGAATCCTCCAGTTCAAAAGGAGTCTGGACAAGGCCCTTGCCGAATGATCTGCGTCCGATGATGAGACCACGGTCATTATCCTGCATGGCACCGGAGAAAATCTCACTGGAGCTTGCTGTGAACTCATCAATGAGTACCACAAGGGGATCCTCTCCGAAGGAGCCGGTGTGATCGGCGGCAATGATGCGGTTGTCCGCCACATTACGGCCGCGGGTGCTGACAATGATGCTGTTTGAATTGCCGAGGAATTCGTTGGCGAGGAGTACGGCAGGCGCCATATATCCGCCTGTGTTACCGCGGAGGTCAAGGACGAGGGAGTTTGCGCCTGAGGCCTTCAGGGCCATGTAAGCCTGGAGGAATTCGGGGTAAGTATTCTCAGAGAACTTGCCCAGGCGTATGTATGCAATATTATCAGTGAGCATGTAAGCTGCATCCACCGGAGATACGGGGACCTCAGAGCGGAGCATGTCAAAGTGGAGCGGCTGCGCACTGTTCTGACGTTTGACGGTGACGCTGACGGGAGTGTCCAGCTCACCGCGGAGCATGCTGAAAATTTCCTCGTTAGTGGTGCCGTTACCTGCAATATTTGTACCGTCCACCTCAATGATCTTGTCACCGGCCTTGATACCGGCTTCATCCGCAGCGGCACCGGCAATAACTTCCACCACATACAGAGTGTCATTGAGCATCTGGAACTGGATACCGATACCATAAAAAGCGCCTTCCAGTTCCCTGTTCACGCGGACACGGTCCTGAGCAGGTATGTAAGCGGAGTGGGGGTCCAGGTTCTCCAGGAGCTGGGGAATTACCATTTCAACGAGGCTGTCCAAGTCCACATCATCCACATAATTTTCAGTGATGATGTTAAAAACCTGCTCCAGTTTGCGGCGTGCCGCCTCATTGCTTTCATTATAAGAGAGGTATTTCCCCACCCATATACCTGCCACCATGAAAACGGCGGCAGTCAGAGGCAGCCATAATAAATATTTACGTCTGTTATCCATTACTAATCATTCCAAAGAATTAATGTGGACGCACTCAATGCCAGCCCGTTCCATCAGCTTGATGCCGTCAGCGAGGCGATAAAGTTCATTGAACACCACACGCTTTATACCTGACTGAATGATGAGTTTGGCACACTCCAGGCATGGAGAAGCGGTGACATAGAGAGTGGCACCATCACTTGAATTATTGCTGCGGGCCACCTTTGTTATGGCGTTGGCCTCTGCATGGAGGACGTATGGCTTGGTGAGACCGGAATCATCCTCACAAATATTTTCAAAGCCTGCAGGGGTGCCGTTGAAACCGTCAGAGATAATCATTTTATCCTTGACAATTATAGCCCCGACCCTGCGGCGCTGGCAGTACGAGTTCTCGGCCCAGATTGTGGCCATGCGCAGGTACCGCTTGTCTAAAATATCCTGTTTATTATTGGATGTCATGTATGTGGTATAAATAAATATGCAAATTTAACACATTCCGATCAGTGTATCACCACAAAACGATAAATTTAACTATAATTACGGAGGAAAACGCATGTTTCAGGAAGGGGACGAGGGAATCTGCGGTTGAAAATTGTTAATACGGGAAATAATGATTAGTTTTGTGTCACGAATCAAAAAAAATAAAAGGATATGCATAAATCATTTGTATTTTTGGCAGAGGGCTTTGAAGAGATAGAAGCCCTGACAGTTATAGACGTAATGCGTCGTGCCGGAATGGATGTCAAGAGTGTTTCCATAACAGACAACAAGGAGGTTTCCGGAGCTCACGGAATCAATGTTACTTGCGATCTGACATTCAAGGAGGCAGACTTCTATGAATCCGAATGGCTCATACTTCCGGGCGGACTTCCCGGAGCTGAGAACTTGCATTTATACAACCCGCTCAATGACCTTCTGAAGGTTCACAAGGGAAAGTTAGCCGCTATCTGCGCGGCACCGGCAGTGGTTCTGGCTCCGTTGGGATTACTTGATGGCAAGAAGGCTACCTGCTATCCGGGATTTGAAAGTGTCTGCAAGGAAAACGGAGCGGTGATGGAAAACACTCATGTGGTGAGTCTTGACAAACTGGTAACAGGCCAGGGTCCTGCCGCTGCCCTACCCTTTGCTCTGGCGATAGTTGCCAACAGTCTCGGCGAGGCTGCAGCGCGCCAGGTGGCAGACGGTATGCTTTATAAGAGCTTGTCCCATAATATATGTTAACGCTGAGGCGGGCAGCCATTGAGCAGATTTGTTCGAGTGATGAGGGAGTGTACTTGATGTACACGA
>CAZNBD010000033.1:0-19175 GCA_964571405.1 uncultured Bacteroides sp.
AGCCGGTGGTCGAAGCGGCGGCTGCTGTTACCTGTGCGATAGGCTCGTAAGCCTTCAGGTCTTTATATCTTGATGAGAGAGGGAAGCCCTTGATGGTACCGTAAATACATTTAGGGTTGAGCTGGTGTACAACTTCCCATGAGAATCCCAGCTTATCCATTGCACCGGGGTGCAGGTTTTCCACAAAGATATCACATTCCTTGATCAGCTTGGTAAGAATGGCCTTACCGTCAGGGGTCTTGGCATCAAGTGACAGAGACTTTTTGTCTGAGTTAAGCTGAAGGAAGTAATATGAGGGAAGATCAGGATTGAACTGAAGTTCTTTACGGGTTGCGTCGCCCACACCGGGACGTTCAATTTTGATTACATCGGCACCAAGCCATGCGAGCATCTGTGTACAAGAGGGACCGGACTGTACTTCTGTAAAGTCCACCACTTTGATCCCTTGAAGAGGAGCTGTGTTCATATACGTTTGAATTTTAGGGTTATGTATTGTTAGTTTTTAATTTATTATTCCTGATTTATCATCGGAATTTAAAATATAAACGCACCAGCCCCAAAAAGGTTCAAAAATCCCCAAAAGAAAAATGAGAGCTGTCCGGGCGGGCAGCTCTCATCTGGAGGAGTATATTATATATTTAAGGTTTATCTGCGGGTGCGGCGTACGCTGCGGGTGGCGGAGGAAGAAGAGTTGCCGGAAGAACGCGGCTCACGGTTCTTCTTCACCTTGGGAGTGCTGGTGCGGCGGGCTGTGCGGCGGCTGTTGCGTTCCGGGGCCGGATTCTCCTGCTCCACGGATGTACTGTCAGATCCTGCATTTACGGCTGCTTCCCGGCGTGCCAGCAGTTCCTCGCGGCTGGGCACCCAGAGCTTGCTCTCAAAATTGTCAAGGCGTGCCTGGATGCTGTCACGCGCATGCTGGAGTGCGTCAGGGTCAGGATACATCTGAGCCATGGAGCGGTTACGCAGGTTGCGCGTCTTATATATGTCTCCGTCATACATGGTGAGGGTGAAGAAATCATCGTAAGTGCATGAAGGCATGTTATTGTCATCATCCACAAAGATGGTCTGGGCTGCCAGGTAAGGGCGCAGATCATTGAATTTGATCCAGAACATGGGATACTTGAGAGTCTCTCCGCCAAAATCACCGGAGCGGTGCATAACGGGGCAGATGGCTTCAACCACCGGGCGCAGACGGTTGGTACGATTATCAAACTCCCAGCGTTCTATCACAAAGTATGACAGTACTTCATTGGTGGGAACATCATTCTCATCAATATCAAAGCGGGGGTTGCGCTCAGTGCTTCCACGGCCTGCTGTGTAAGGGATGTGGAAACGGTCCAGGACATCACGTGTCTTGACACGATATTCATCTGTAAAGATTTCTCGGCCATCAAGATACTCGTAAGCCGGAAGAGTTCCTGCCGCAAAGAGGCGCATGATGATGCGGAAAAGATTTTCCTGGCCGGCAACCGGCTCCTCAGGGAAATACAGTGCTGCATTATGGTCCTTGTCCAGGTCAATCTCACGGTAAATCACGCGCATCCACTGACGGTCTCCGTCAGAGAGTGTGCCGTTTTCAGAGCTGAAAAAGTTCTGCATTCGCTCAGTGACAGCAGGAGAGTTCTGCCCCTGCTGACGCTCGTTTCCCGGACGTCTGCGCACCACACTGCCGCTTTCCTGTGCAAAGCCCTGCGCTATCACCAGAGCCATGGCAGCCGCAAGAGCTGCACGGAGTATCTTGTTGAATTTCATATCTGGGTGTTTCTGTTTCTTAGCTGTAAAAAATGGTTATATCACTGCACAATCACTTCCATGGGTGAGAGGTCACGGGTGGTGCCGTCAGGACCTTTGGCGCGTATGCGTGAGATATAGAAGCGCTTGCCTCGGCTGAGGCGGCGAATTTTCTCTTTCTGGCCGGAGGAGAACTGGTTGCCCTGGCTCACGTCCGCAATGGCATTTCCCATTGAGTCAAACATAACAGTCTCAAAGCTCAGCACCTGGAAAGGGGTGTCAAGCAGGCCGTCATCAATTGCCGCATCAAGGCCGGGGGCATTGAGGAGGATGTTTTTGGCAATGGGGCGCCCGCCGCGGTAATGTTCTTCATTCCCGTTTGCATCGCGGTAAGCAATGTAAGGAGTCGGGTCAGGAAGGCGGCGCACACGGAATGTGGTGTTTCCAACATCCACAGGGCGGCCGTCCATGGTGGCTGTAACCTTAACCTGAGCTTCCGCACCCACATTGGCCGGACGAGCAATCCATCTGTCTCCGTTGCGGGTCAGGGTGCCGTTGGTCATGCTGGCCTGAATGGAATTCATGGCCACACCGGGAACTGATATGCTGATGGGGTTATCAATGCCGGCATAGAGTACATTCATCATTGTGGCTGAAACGGTTGCCATGGGTTCAATGACAGTGTAATCTGATTCAAATTCATGGCGGGAAATGCTGCCGTCCCTGTTGGCCACCTCCATGTATCCGGAATATGTGAATGTGCCCGGGGTACCTGTGGAGATCTCATATAGGCCGCGGTCATTGTCAAGCAGCTGACCACCTATATAAATCTGGGGGCGCTGAGTGGTATCGACGGCCGCAAGGACTATATTTGCGCTGTACTTGCCGCCGCGCATTACCAGGCGTGAAGACGGCATAACATAAGCATTGAGCTCATTGACGCGGAGGTCTCCCGCATCAACCTGACTGAGCAGTGAGGAAAGCACCTCACCTTCAGTAAAGAGAATATCGTTCTGGAGTTTGGACAGGAGGGTTACTGCAGCCACAACAGGCTGCTGGTCAAACCGGCTTTCTTCCCACAGCTGAGGGGCCAGTGTACCACGGCGAGTAACCTGGGCGGTGGAAAGAGCCTCGCTGACTGTGCGCTGCTGAAGTGAGTCCGGCAGCTGGGATACCATCATCTCCCTGTAAGCGTCAATTCGTTCACGGAGATACTGTCCCTGAGGATTGCCGGGAGAGAGCATGATTACTGCTGCACTTTCCAGATCATCACGGTTCTTGATATTGTCCGGATCACCATGCGCGCCATCAGCCTTGCGGACAATGGCCAGTTTGAGGGAGTCCACAAACTCATACAGTTCAGCTGTGGCCTGGCGCACCTGGGTAGCGCGGTCAAGCCACATGGTACCCTTGCCGGGGTTCTGCTCCGCAAAACTCTGCAGCTGGCTGTACACGGCGTTATTACGTCTCTCCACATTGGAGTTTGAACGCTTCAGGCCTTCATGCACCTGGGTGAACCCGTCCAGTACGTCACTGGACACATTAAGTGCCAGCATGGCCGTCAGGACGATATACATCAGGTTTATCATCTTCTGACGGGGTGACAGTCTGTTGGTATTTGCTCCCATTTTACGGTGTTATATTTTCTTGAGTATAAGTCTGATTATTGATTATTTGCGGCGGGCGCCTCTGCGGGATGAACGGGCACGCCGTCTATTCCGGGAGGAGTCATGCCCGGACGGTACATGTTGATGGTCATGGCAGTGAGCATCTTCTCATATACGGTGTTGAGCTGCTGCATATAACGGGCCATGCGCTCTGTCTCCTCACAGTAACGTGCGCTCTGTGAGGCACTCTTCTCGTACATGTCCCTGATGTCCTTGATACCTCTGTTGACGCGGTCAATGGAGTCTATCTGTGAGGAAACACTGCGGAGCTGAAGCTCATATATGGTGTTGATACCACCGATATTCTTGTGGAGGTCAGTCATCTGCCGCACATAACCTTCTGAAGCCGCTGTGATGGCCTCTGAGTTTTCAGTTATAGCCTGATAACTCTTCAGGAGCACGGCTGAAACCTCATTGAGGGCGGATGTGGTCTGGTGGAGCTGCTTCATGTCCTCTGAAATGGCGGCGATTCCGTTCAGATATTCCCTTGTGGCATCAGCCAGGTCAGCCATTCTGCCCAGCTGGTCAGCGGCAGATGAGAGCTTGGAAATGCTTTCTGTCAGTGAGCGGGAATCCTGCTCTGAAAGTTCTATTCCCTCAGGCAGACCGGCTGCACGCCGTGCCTGAGCTGCTGTAACACCCGCTGCGGGTACATGTCCGCCTTCAACGGCCTCTCCGCCGTTAAGCTGCGGGTACACTTTCTCCCACTCATATTCTTTTGGAGGACGGTCAAATGCTGTCAGAAGGAACATCAGAACCTCAGTTCCCATACCCAGTGAAAGGAGCAGGTTACCGCCGGGGAGGTGAAGAATCTTGAAGAGCGCACCCCAGATTACCACTGCGGCACCTATACTATATGCAAAGTTGAAGAAACGCTGGCCTTTCTCACTGCTGATGAAAGCGCCGATTCCGCGTTTGTATTTCTGTATTTTCTTTACCATTGCTGATGTGTGTAAGCTTTGATGTGTAGAGGATTAAGAATATGTCTTCATGAATGGTGCTCAGCGGCGGGTGTTCTGTTTGGTACCGCGCGCAAATCCTATCTGTGAACGTACGCACCGGAAACCGATATATGAACGCTGTTCATTCTGGTACTCCCACAGGCGGAGGTCTGAACGGATGTTATGGGCCACGTCTTTCCAGGAACCGCCGCGCACAATCTTGCGCTTCATGCGGTACGGATCCTCAACTGCCGCATCGTAACGGTACTCGGGGTTGAGGTCGCCGGTGAGATGCCCAACGCTTTCTGTGAAAGCAGTTGAGGTCCATTCACTCACGTTACCGGCCATATCATAAAGACCGAAGTCATTGGGTGCATACGTTCCCACTCGCGAAGTGATTACGTGGCCGTCACGCACATAGTTACCTTCAGCGGGCTTGAAGTTTGCGTAGAAGCATCCTTTATCCTCGCTCAGTGCCAGGTCACCGTCCCACGGGAACATGTTTTCATTCACGCCGGCACGGGCGGCATACTCCCATTCTGCCTCTGTGGGCAGGCGGTAAGGCTCAACATATACGCCTTCGCGGCCAAGTGAGCGGCGGAGGTAATCTGTACGCCAGTTGGCAAAGGCATTTGCCTGCTCCCAGCTTACGCCCACCACGGGATAATCTGAATAACCGCCGTGTGCAAAATACATGCGTACATACGGTTCATTATATGAGTTTTCAAAGTCATTGATCCATGCGGTGGTGTCCGGATAGACATTGACAATGTAAGTGTTCAGGAAATCATAATCACCTGTGAGACCGCGTGTGATGGTCTGGCGGATAATCTCGCCCTCCTCGTTGATAAAGGCGGTATCCTTGGAGATGGTGGGTACCTCTGTAGGCACGGGAACATCTGTATTATACTGACGGCGGCGGGGATTGAGCCGGTTACGGCGGCGCGCTGCCTCTGTATGGTTGTAAACCTCGTAACGGTAATTGAGCTGCTCAGGGTCAAGCTCACGCACTCCGGTGATGGGGTTGGTTCTGTACACACTCTCAATGGCACGCTGCTCATCCTCATTGGGATTACGCCAGGGAATGGGCTTGTTCCAGTTCAGGTGCGGTGTGATAGGATTACCGTCACGGTCCTCCTCAATCTTGAATTCCTCGTTGCCTCCGAATGCGGGGTCGGCAAGGCGCTCGCGGATGATGGAGTCACGCACCCAGAATACAAACTGCTTGTACTTGCTGTTGGTGATTTCAGTTTCATCCATCCAGAATCCGTCCACAGAAATGCCCTTGGCATCGGCCCTGAGATTCCACAGGGAATCATCCGCAGCCGGACCAACTTTCATGGAGCCGCGGTCAATCAGAACCATTCCGTAAGGGGTTGGCTCAGACCATGAAGTTCCGCCCACGCCCGTTACCTCACCGCCTGCTGCGGAGCGGCTGCCGGGGGCGCAGGATGCTGCCAGGGTTATCAGCAGTATCAGGAAAATGCCGTTTATCTTGCTCATTGTATTGTTAAAGTGCATGTTTGTTTGCTTTCTGATTGGGAATTATATGATTGAGTGTGAGTGGGTGGGTTCCGGAACGACGCTTTACATTATTCGTACGCTCTTGTGGCGGTGCTTGTTTTTCTCACCCATATCCAGCTTCATGCTGTAACCAACAGTGAGTTCATGGCTGCCGGAGCTGGCCCGGTGTATGGCTGTGGTGGAATAATCGTAACTGTAACCGATAAAGAAGTTCTTCAGTTCCACTGCCACTGTTGCTATCACAGCATCCTGGGTTCTGTACCCGACGCCGAATGTGAGCAGCTTACGATACCTTGCCTTGGCCATTATTTCAGCACCCGTAAAAGTGAAGTCACTCTTGACCATCACACTTGGTGTCAATTCAAATAACGTGTTTTTAAGAGGAATATTGCATCCTCCTATAAAATAAAGGGTTCTGCGGGCGGTGAAAGTGAACTTGCGCTCTGTGCCTGTGGCGGTGCCTCCACCTGCTCCCTCAGCCACCATGCTTACTGTGGGGGAATTGACGTGTGTCATGCCCACACCGGCATGGAAAAGTTTGTGCTGATACCACAAACCCGCGCTCAGATCCAGACCTGTTCCGTGGATGTCTGTGGTGGGAATGGCATCATCTCCGCCCTGATGGTAATCATCGTCACCGGGCAGATAAACCTTGCTGCCCTTGAAGGCCTGGTCATAAAGACCCACACCGAGTCCCACAGTCCATTCGCCTCCGAAACGGCGGAATTTGTAACCTATCTGGGCATCAATGTTGAGGCTGTGGTAAAGGCCCTGGCTCTCCTGACTCAGAAGGAGTCCCAGGCCGATGCGCTGGCTCCCGAGCTTAAGCGGCATATCTGCCACACCGGTAAAACTCATCGGGGCATTGTCTATACCCACCCACTGCAAGCGCGCTCCTCCGCGGATTCGCAGATTGTCCGTCAGTCCTATAGCCGCAGGATTATAAAATGACGGGATTTCATAAAACTGGGAGAACTGGGCATCTGTCTGCGCTCCGGCCGTAAAGGCGCACAGTATCACGCAGGCAACCAATGCGGTTCTGATATATCGGCGCAATGTTTTCATTCAAAGTAAAATGTGAGGATTACCATTTTGGACGAAGCGCGACTCAGGGACTGGGTGAACTTGAATTTCTCCGGATCATCCGTCAGGTCAGGACGCTCATGCTGAAGGATATCTGTCAGACCGAATGCAAACTTGACCTCGCTCACCAGCTTGAAGTACGGAAGATAAAAGTCAAAGCCGAAGCCGACAGTGGCAAAAATATTCGTACTCTTAAGCTGAATGAAGTCAGAACGTTTCTTGCCGACATCAAATGCAGGCATTATGCCGCCGGTCAGGTAAGGGCGGGCGTTACGCCAGCGCATGGCCGCGTACTTCACCTCCAGAGGAAGAACCACATAAGTGGTCTTGAGATTCTGGCGCTCTTCCGCACCTGTGTTGAAATCCCTCATGCGCAGATCCATGCTGCCGAAGTACATACCCGGAGTAAAACGTACTGAAAAATAGTTATTGAGCCGCAGGTCAAACAGACCGTTGACACAGAAACCAGGCTGATACCCCGGCTGTTCTATACGCCATTGCTCCGAGCCCTCTTCATGCTCTATAATCAGACCGTTATGAGTCAGATTCAGATCACCCACATATGCGCCAACAGAGAAGCCCAGGTGCCAGGCCCTCATATCCGCATAAGGACGGTTGATAAGCTTGTCATTGAAAGAACGTGCACACGCTGCCGACGGAATCAGCAGCAGCAACATCATCAGAAAAACAAAGGTTACAGAACGCTTCATACACATAAAAACGCCCCTCCCCTCATTTTATTGTGCATCAACACCCCCATAAAATTTCTCCAATCCCAATTTACCACCCCTGCATGAGCCCCTTATCACATTTTTCTGCGGGTGGGTGCGGGTATATCGTTTTTTTTCTGTAAATTTGCAGGATAATATACTAAAACACTACCAGCACAATGAATTCTCTTGAACTGAGTGAACAGGAAATCATACGGCGTAACAGCATGGCTGCCTTGCGCCAGATGGGCATAGAGCCTTACCCCGCTGCGGAATACCCCGTCAGCGGTCACAGCGATGAAATCATTGAAACCTTCCGTGATGACGCACCCCAGCGTGAGGTTTGTGTGGCAGGACGCATCATGAGCCGGCGCATTATGGGTAAAGCTTCTTTCATGGAGCTTCAGGACGCTTTCGGGCGCATTCAGGTGTATGTGAACCGTGATGAGATTTGCCCCGATGAAAACAAGGATCTGTATAATGTAGTTTTCAAGAAACTTCTTGATATAGGTGACTTTGTAGGTGTCAAGGGTTATGTTTTCCGCACCCAGACCGGAGAAATCTCCATCCACGCCAAGGAGCTGACCGTGCTGGGCAAGAGCCTCCGTCCGCTCCCCATTGTAAAAGTAAAGGACGGTGTGACATATGACGCCTTTGATGACCCGGAACTCCGTTACCGCCGCCGCTACGTTGACCTCATTGTAAATGACGGTGTAAAGGATATATTCCTCAAGCGCAACCGCGTGTACCGCTCAATGCGCGAGTACTTTGACAGCCGCGGTTATATTGAAGTGGAAACCCCCATCCTCCAGAGCATCCCCGGCGGTGCAAGCGCACGTCCCTTCATAACCCATCACAATGCCCTTGACATCCCCCTGTATCTGCGCATTGCGGATGAACTGTATCTCAAGCGCCTGATTGTGGGTGGTTTTGACGGTGTGTATGAATTCTCAAAGAATTTCCGCAATGAAGGTATGGACCGCACCCATAATCCCGAGTTCACATGTATGGAAATATATGTGGCTTACAAGGATTACAACTGGATGATGACCTTCACAGAAAACATGCTGGAAAAAATCTGTATGGATGTCAACGGCTCCACCGAGGTCAAGGTTGGTGATAAAGTTATCAGTTTCAAGGCTCCGTTCCCACGTATAACCATGGCTGAAGCCATCAGGGAGCACACCGGTTTTGACATCTCCGGAAAGACTGAGGATGAAATCCGCCAGGCCGCCAAGGAAATGGGAATTGAGGTGGATGACAGCATGGGAAAAGGCAAGCTCATTGATGAAATTTTTGGAGAAAAGTGCGAGGGCACTTACATCCAGCCCACATTCATCACTGATTACCCCATTGAAATGTCTCCCCTGACCAAGCGTCACCGCTCCAATCCCGAACTGACAGAGCGCTTTGAGCTGATGGTGAACGGCAAGGAGCTGGCAAACGCATACTCCGAGCTCAATGACCCCATTGACCAGCGCGAGCGTTTTGTGGAACAGATGCGCCTGAGCGACAAGGGGGATGACGAAGCCATGATTATTGACGGCGACTTCCTGCGCGCCCTTGAGTACGGCATGCCTCCCACATCCGGCATGGGTATAGGAATTGACCGCCTGGTGATGCTCATGACCGGACAGACCACAATTCAGGAAGTACTTTTCTTCCCGCAGATGCGCCCTGAAAAGACCCAGAAGCGGGACAAGGCCGAGGCATTTGCCGCTGTTGGTGTGCCGGAGCAGTGGGTTCCGGTCCTGTACAAGGCTGGTATAAACACCGTTTCAGACCTCGCACCCGTAAAACCCGGAAAACTGTTCCAGGATATCTGCGGACTCAATAAAAAATATAAGCTTGAACTGACCAATCCCTCACAGGCCGAGGTTGAACAGTGGGTGACAGCTGCTGCCGCTCTCAATCCCACTGAAGAATAATCACCGCCTGTTTGTCATCTAATAATATGGAAAACAGCAAATTTCCCGGTCAGGTGGCGGTAATGGGCGGAGGCAGCTGGGCCACCGCCCTAGCCAAGCTCCTGATGAACAATTGCGAGACTATTCTGTGGTACATGCGCCGTGATGACCGTATTGAAGAATTCAAGCGCCTCCATCACAATCCCGCTTATCTGACAGATGTCAACTTTGATATTGAGCGGATTGAATTCAGCTCTGATATAAACTACGTATGCTCCCAGGCCGATACCCTCCTGCTGGTGATGCCCTCTCCTTACTTCAAGGACCATGTGGACAAAATCACGGTGGATATCTCCGAAAAGGCCGTTGTTTCTGCTGTTAAAGGAATTGTACCGGGGGCCAATCAGCTGGTATCAGAGTACATGATAGACCACTTCAACGTCAAGCGGGACAATACCCTTGTCATTTCCGGTCCCTGTCATGCGGAGGAAGTTGCACTTGACCATCTTTCATACCTCACCATCGGCTGCACGGACCTTGATCATGCCGAAGAATTCACCCGGCTCATAACTGGCAAGCACACTCACGCCATCACATCAAGTGATGTCAACGGCATTGAGTACGCCGCCGTCCTGAAGAACGTATATGCCATAGCCGCAGGCATCTCACACGGAATGAAGAGCGGGGACAATTTCACCGCCATCCTCATTTCCAATGCCATCAGGGAAATGGAGCGTTTTGTAGACGCAGTATGCCCCCGCCCGCGCCAGATCTGTGATTCCGTTTACCTGGGAGACCTCCTGGTAACGGCATACTCCCGCTTCTCACGTAACCACAACTTCGGTTCAATGATTGGCAAGGGATATTCCGTCAAGGCTGCACGCATGGAAATGGAGCAGACCGCTGAAGGTTATTACGGAACAAAGTGCATTCATGACATCAATGATACTTATCAGGTATCAATGCCAATTCTGGACACCGTATATGATATCCTGTACCGTGGCGTACCCGTCATGAGGGCATTCAACGCCATGGCTCAGCATTTTGACTGATATGGAACAGAAAACGCCCCTGCTGGGCTTAAATCCTGAAGAGCTCAAGGATGTTGCAGCTCAAGTGGGTCTGAGACCGTTTGCGGCGCGGCAGATGGCGGCGTGGCTGTACAAGCGCGGTGCAACAGACATTGAGCAGATGACAGATCTGCCCAAAAAAGCTCGTGAGCTCCTGGCTCAGAAATATGTTGTGGGACGTGAGGAACCCGTTTTCTCTGCAACAAGCACTGACGGAACCGTAAAATACATTTTCCGCGGAGTACCCGGACGCAATATAGAGGCAGTATATATCCCTGAAGCAGACCGCGCCACTCTCTGCGTATCTTCACAGGCCGGCTGCCGCATGAACTGCCGCTTCTGCATGACAGGCCGCGGCGGATTTCAGGGAAACCTCTCTGCTGCACAGATTCTTAATCAGGTGCTTTCAATTCCTCAGAGTCAAAACCTTACCAACATTGTATTCATGGGAATGGGAGAGCCTGCTGATAATGCCGATGAAGTGGTACGTGCCATCAATGCCATAACCTCAGACTGGGGCATGGGCTGGAGCCCCCGCCGAATCACCGTTTCATCAATCGGTAAGCTTGACGGCCTCCGCAAGTTCCTGGACAGCACTCAGGTTCACATTGCCATTTCAGCCCACAACCCTTTCCCCGCTGACAGAGCGGATATTATGCCGGTGGAAAGAGCATTCCCCCTCATCAAGGTAATGGAAGAACTGCGCAAATATGATTTTGCTCACCAGCGCCGCCTTTCTTTAGAGTACACAATGTTCAAGGGTATGAACGACTCTCACCGTCACGCCGAGGCCCTGGCTCGCATACTGCGCGGCACCCCTGCCCGAGTCAACCTCATCCGCTTCCACCGCGTGCCCGGATTTGAGGGCGAGCCCTCTGACCGTAAGACCATGGAGGACTTCCGTGATACACTCAACGCATTAGGTGTCACGGCCACAATCCGTGCATCACGCGGTGAGGACATAATGGCTGCATGCGGTATGCTGGCCGGCAAGTCTGACAATTCTGATAATTCTGTAAACAATGGATAATAAAATAAAGGTGGGTATCACCCACGGAGACCCTAACGGCATCGGTTATGAGACCATACTCCGCATGATGGAGGACCCGCGTATGGCGGAACTGGCCACCATAATTATTTACGGCTCTGCCAAGGTCATGAGTTTTTACCGCAAGGCCCTGGAGCTCCCCAACGCTCCCGTGCAGAAAATTGATTCTGCCGCGGATGCCGTTGCCGGGTCCTTTAATATAATTAATGTAATTCCTGAGGATTACAAGATAGAGCCCGGCACACCCACACGGGCTGCCGGAGAGGCCGCTGTGGCTGCGCTGGAGGCCGCTGTCTCTGACCTTGCCGCCGGTGATATTGATGTGCTTGTCACCTGCCCCATTGACAAGATGACTGCACAGGGTGAGAACTTCCACTTTCCCGGACACACTGAGTACCTGGAAGCCAGACTTGTTGACCCTGAAAGTGACCCCGCGGAAAGCCGCTCTCTGATGATTCTCAGCTCCGGTGACCTGCGCGTGGCCCTTGCCACCGCCCACATGCCCATCTCCGCAGTGCCTGCCGCCATCACTCAGGAACTCATCCTGGATAAACTGCAGCGCTTTAACCGCAGCCTCCGCCGGGATTATGGTATTCATCACCCGCGCATAGCTGTGCTGGCCCTCAACCCGCATGCAGGTGAAGAGGGACTGTTAGGTTCTGAGGAAAACGAAATCATAATACCGGCCATTGAGCAGGCCCGCCAGCAGAACATCCAGGCCTTCGGCCCTTACGCGGCTGACGGTTTCTTCGGGGCCGGTCATCACAAACACTTTGACGGAATCCTGGCAATGTATCATGACCAGGGCCTGGCGCCTTTCAAGGCACTGGCCATGGACAGCGGCATAAACTTCACCGCCGGACTGCCGTATGTGCGCACCTCCCCCGCACACGGAACCGGGTTTGATATTGCCGGAAAAGGTGTTGCCAGTGAAAGCTCTCTCCGTGAAGCAATTTACGCAGCAATTGATATCTTCCGCAACCGCCGCCGCGAAGATGCCGCCACTTTCCGCCCTCTCCGCAAGCAGTATTATGACCGTGGTAAGGGCGGCGACCCCACTATCACCATAGATGATTAATTATCACACCGTTACAAGATGAAGAAAATTCTCCTCTGCACTGTGGCCCTGGTGGCTCTGGCCATCTCTGCCTCCGGTGCCGACAATAAAAGCGCCTTTTCACGCAAGCTCCAGACTTTCAGCAGTATAGTAAAGGAATTGCAGACTTTGTATGTTGACACCCTCTCCGGTGAGGAACAGATGAACAATGCAATTGATTATTTCCTGTACCAGCTGGACCCGTACACTGAGTATTATCCCCGTGATAATCAGGATGAAATACTGAGTATTTCCACAGGCTCATATGCCGGAATAGGCTCTGCCATTGTAAAGCGGCAGAACAAGGTTCTGATTTCAGCTCCTTACTTTGACTCCCCGGCCCGCCGCGCAGGGCTGCGTGCCGGTGACAGAATCCTGGCTATTGACGGCGATACCATTGCTGCCGACGCTGATATCAGCAACGTCAGCTCACGCCTGCGCGGTCAGGCCGGTACCACCGTACATGTGGATATCATCCGCCCTTACGCTGAGGATTCACTTGTTTCAGTGGACATTGTGCGTGAGAAAATCCAGGTCAATCCCCTCCCCTATTACGGTCGCCTGGATAACGGAGTCGGTTACATCCGCCTGACCCAGTTCAATGAGAGCAGCGCTCGTGATGTCAAGGCTGCCGTTCAGGATCTCATTTCCGGACAGGGCATTCCCGGCCTCGTGCTGGATCTGCGTGGAAACGGCGGCGGTCTCCTTGAAGGCGCTGTCCAGATTGCATCCCTCTTTGTCCCAAAAGGCACGGAAATTGTACGCACCCGCGGCCGTAATCCGGATGATGTAAGTATTTACAAGACAACCACCGCCCCTGTGGCTCCTGACCTCCCCCTGGTCATCCTCGTTGACGGCGGCACAGCCTCCGCTTCTGAAATTGTGGCAGGCTCTATGCAGGACCTTGACCGCGCTGTCATCGTCGGAAGCCGCACTTTCGGAAAAGGCCTGGTTCAGACCACACGCCCCCTCCCCGGCGGCGACCTCCTCAAGCTGACAACCGCACGGTATTACATGCCCTCCGGACGCCTCATTCAGGCTCTTGATTACAAGCACCGTAACCCGGACGGAAGCCCCGGGCACACCCCTGACAGCCTCCGTAACAGCTTCAACACCCGTGCCGGGCGCATTGTCAAAGATGGTGGCGGCATCACTCCTGACACTGTGCTCACAGCCCCGGAGCCCACACGTCTGCCGTACAAACTGGCATCTGACTTCATCATTTTTGATTTTGCAACCCGTTACATTTCAGAGCATCCCCAGGCTCCCGAGCCCGGAACGGTTCTTGTTGACAGCCTGACTTTTGCAGATTTTGTCTCATCAATTAATCCTGAAACTTTCAAGTACAACAGCGGCTGGGAAAGCGTCCTGGAGAATCTCAGAAGCGTTGCCAAGTCTGACGGTCTCCTCAATGACACTGTCGCTGAGCAGATTGACGCACTCACTCAGTCTCTGCAGCGCGACCTCAGTTCTGACATGGAAGCCAACCGGGACAAGATTACTGAACTGATTGATTATGAGCTCGCTTCAAGATATTATCCTGAAGGTGAAGGCGTACGCCGCACTCTTTCCGGTGACTCCTCCGTGCAGACCGCCGCTTCAATAGCCGCTGACCGGACTCTTTACCGCAATATCCTGACAAATGCAGCTCACTGACCTGGCATCCAGGCTCTTGCCGGCTCAGACCCGGAAAAAGATTGCCGCCGCAGCCGCCCTGAAACAGTCAGAGTTCACAGGGCTCGCAGGCTCATCTTGTGCCCTGGTGCTCAGCGCAGTACCCGCTGACGCGGAACACCCCCTTGTAATTGTGGGAGACTCCCTGGATGATGCCGGGTATCTTTACTTTGACCTCAGCCGCCTGATCGGAGAAGAAAATGTGGCAATGCTCCCCTCCGGTTTCAAGCGCGATATAAAATACGGTCAGCCGGACCCTCCCAATCAGATTCTGCGCACCGAGACCCTCACCCGCCTCCAGGCCGGAACAGTCAATGTCATTGTTACATACGCGGACGCACTGGCTGAATGTGTGGCATCGCGCTCCGAGCTTTCAAATCATACATTTCATCTTCAGCAGGACCAGTCCTTAAAGATGAAAGAACTCACGGACTGGCTCCGGGACCGCGGATTCAAATCCGTTGATTATGTTTTTGAGCCGGGGCAGTTTGCCGTCCGTGGCTCCATTGTGGACGTGTACGGTTATTCAGCAGAGCTCCCCGTCCGCCTTGACTTCTTCGGTGATGAGATTGATTCAATTCGCTCTTTCAATGTAGAAACCCAGCTCTCGGAGCAAAAACATACCTCCACCGCCATAACTGCCAATGTCACTGAGCGCTCCGCTCTCCAGAGCCTCCTGGACTTCCTGCCCGCAGGTGCCCTGATTGCACTCCGTGACCGTGCATACACCCTGGACCGCATCCGTGCCATTGCAGCTTCTGATATCAGTGCCTTCACTCTCCTGAGTGAGGAAGGGGACGCGGATGCCCTTGATGTGGTGGTGGACCCTGAGGAATTTGCCGCCGGTCTGGAACGCTTCCGCCAGCTCTCTTTCTCTACTTCCCACCCTCGTGAGGAAGGAAAGAAAAAAGGCTTTATTGAATTTGACTTCTCGCCTCAGGGTATTTACCACAAGAACTTTGACCTCATCAGCAACTCCTTCGCGGATTTTGAGCAGAAAGGGTACTCTCTTTACATCCTCTCTGACAATTCCAAGCAGTTTGAGCGCCTGCGCCAGATATTCTCGGACCGCGGTGATTCTATCAAGTTTACTGACGTGGACGCCACTCTCCATGAGGGTTTTGTGGACCATTCCTCCAAAATATGTGTATTTACAGACCACCAGATTTTTGACCGATTCCATAAATACACCCTCCGCAGTGAGCGCGCCCGGTCAGGGAAAATGGCCCTCAGTATCAAGGAGCTGGGACAGGTGGAAGTGGGTGATTACATTGTCCATCAGGATCATGGCGTAGGAACTTTCGGAGGTCTCATCCGCACCCAGACCAACGGAAAGATGAGGGAGATGATAAAACTGGTGTACGCCAATAACGACATCCTCCTTGTCTCCATCCACAATCTGCACAAGCTCTCAAAATACCGCGGCAAGGAAGGGGCGCCTCCAAAAATTTACCGCCTCGGTTCCGGTTCATGGCAGAGAATAAAGGACCGCACCAAGAGCAAACTCAAGGACATTGCACGTGACCTCATAAAACTCTATGCTGCACGCCGTCAGGAGCAGGGCTTCTCTTTCAGCCCGGACAGTTACATGCAGCATGAACTGGAAGCTTCATTCATTTATGAAGATACCCCGGACCAGCTCACCGCCACACGTGACGTCAAGGCTGACATGGAGTCTCCACGCCCCATGGACCGACTCATCTGCGGAGACGTTGGATTCGGTAAGACAGAAATTGCCATCCGCGCTGCCTTCAAGGCCGCAACAGACGGCAAGCAGGTGGCCGTCCTTGTGCCCACAACCGTCCTGGCAACACAGCATTACAACACCTTCAGCCAGCGCCTGGCTGACTTCCCCGTCCGCGTGGAGTACCTCTCCCGTGCCCGTAGCCCCAAAAAAGTCAAGGAAATCCTCAAGGACCTGGAAGACGGTAAGATAGATATAATTATCGGTACCCACAAACTCATCGGTAAAGGCGTCAGATTCAAGGACCTCGGCCTGCTGATCATTGATGAGGAACAGAAATTCGGAGTGGCTGTCAAAGAAAAACTCAAGCAGCTCAAGACAAACATTGACACCCTCACCATGAGCGCCACTCCCATTCCGCGCACCCTGCAGTTCTCCCTGATGGGAGCTCGTGACCTGTCAAACATCACCACTCCCCCGCCAAACCGCCACCCCATTGTTACCACCGTCACATCCCTCTCGGATGAAATAGTTGCTGAGGCTGTGAACTTTGAGCTGGCCCGTGGTGGTCAGGTATTCTTTGTCAACCCGCGCATTGAAGGTTTATATGACCTGGAGGCCATGCTCAGGCGCGTTGTCCCGGACGCTCGCACCGTGGTGGCTCACGGTCAGATGCCTCCGGAAAAACTCGAGAAAGCAATTGCGGACTTTGCCGCTCATGATTATGACATCCTCCTGGCCACAACCATCATAGAAAGCGGTATTGACATGCCAAATGTCAACACCATCATTATCAACAATGCCCACCGCTTCGGACTCAGTGAACTGCACCAGCTCCGCGGACGCGTTGGCCGCAGTGCCCGCAAGGCCTTCTGTTACCTGATGGTACCCCCGGACAGCATCCTCACTCCCGATGCACGCCGCCGCCTCCAGGCCATTGAAAGCTTCAGTGACCTCGGTGCAGGAATACATATCGCCATGCAGGACCTTGACATACGCGGTGCCGGAAACCTCCTCGGAGCAGAACAGAGCGGATTCATTGCTGACCTCGGGTATGAGACATACCAGAAAATTCTCAAGGAAGCCGTCATTGAACTCCGCACGGAAGAATTCCCGGAACTTTCCGCTGAAACCGCATCTGAGGACAATCCTGATGAATTTGTGGCTGACTGCGCCGTTGAGACTGACCTGGAACTGCTCCTGCCCGCTGATTACGTGGCACAGCCCGGTGAACGCATAACATTATACAAGGAGCTGGACCGCATTGATAATGATGAGGACCTCAAGGCATTTGAGACACGCCTGGAAGACCGTTTCGGACGCATACCCCCCGCAGCCCGGGAACTCCTCCGCGTACCCATCCTGCGCCGACGGGCCCGTCGACTCGGAATTGAAAAAGTTGTCATCAAACAGGACACAATGTACACATACTTTGTCGGAGATGACAACAAAGCATATTACCAGAGCCCCATGTTCGGACGCATGCTCAGATACCTCCAGGAAAATCCCCGCCGGGTACAGATCCGTGAGCGTGACCGCCGCCGCTCCTTCGCCATCTCAAACGTAAAGACCGTAGAAGAAGCCGCAGCCATCCTCTCATCCATCCTCACCTCAGCCCCCATCTGACCCCGCCCCGCCAATCCACGGAACAAAAACCCGCCAATCCACGGAATAAAAATGCGCCAATCCACGGAATTGCAAAATAAAATCATTAACTTTGCAGCCACAAACAACTCAAAGCATGACCGTTACATACAAATACAGACCCCGCATCGCCGACGCAATTCTTGAGCGCAAACTCAAAGGAAAAGGGGCCGTACTGATTGAGGGTGCCAAATGGTGCGGAAAGACCACTACGGCTGAACAACAGGCCAAGAGCATATTATATATGTCAGAATCGGGAAAAACAGAGCAGAATATTCAACTTGCTGCCATTAACCCGAATCTGCTGTTACAGGGAGAAAATCCGCGACTCATTGATGAGTGGCAGATTGCACCTCAGCTTTGGGACGCCATAAGATTTGCATGTGATCATCGCCATCAGCTCGGACTCTTTATCCTCACCGGGTCTTCCGTACCACCGGATATGAGTAATATTATTCATAGTGGCACCGGACGATTTTCTTGGTTGAAAATGCGCCCAATGTCATTATGGGAATCCGGAGAGTCTTCCGGTGAGGTCTCTCTTGCACACTTATTTGACGGTAATCATGATATCTCCGGCATAAATAACATTGATTTGGAGCGTATGGCCTTCATTACATGTCGTGGTGGCTGGCCACTGTCAATTGATATGGAGGACCACATTGCACTTGACCAGTCCTTTGATTATGTTGATGCAGTGGTACAGCGGGACATTCAGAGAGTGGATGGTATTGCACGTGATCCCGCAAGAGTCCAAAGACTGTTACGTTCATGTGCCAGACACCAGGGAGCTCAGGTCACAAATACTGTCATAAAAGAAGACCTCATTAACAGTGAGGGAGATAATTTTGATGTAGACACTGTGGCTTCGTACATAAAAGCATTAAAGAACATCTTTGTAATTGAAGACGTAGAAGCCTGGAATCCTAACATAAGGTCTAAAACTGCCATACGATCTTCTGATACAAGATATTTTACAGACCCCTCAATCGCTACCGCCGCGCTGGGAATAGGACCAAACGACCTGATAAATGACCTCCATACATTCGGACTCATATTTGAAACATTATGTATCCGTGATTTAAGGACTTATGCAGAGGCCCTCAACGGAAAGGTATATCATTACAGAGACAAGAATGGCCTGGAATGTGATGCAGTAATTCACTTGAGGGATGGAAGATATGGATTGATTGAAATAAAGTTAGGTGGAGAAAAAAGCATCAGTGAGGCCGCCCAAACATTGAAACAACTGGCAGACAAGATAGATACCACCAAAATGAAAAAACCTTCATTCCTGATGGTACTCACCGCAACCGGCAACTATGCATTCCGCCGGGAGGACGGAGTACTCGTAGTCCCCATCACCTGCCTCAAAGACTGAAACATATACCCC
>CAZNBD010000034.1:0-19124 GCA_964571405.1 uncultured Bacteroides sp.
CGGCGTCTACTCCCCCCGCCTCCACGGCCTCCTCACCGCCCAACTAAATTTCTGACGGCCCGATCTGCACTAATTTCTAATCAATATACCTTGCATCTGTTATAATGATGTCGGTGTTTTTCATAACGTTTGGTAGGATAGCCGAACAGCTGTCACCTTCTGCTGTTACAAACTCCCTGTGGCGAACCCGTCCGGCAATCCACTGACCATCTTGAGTAAGAACCTCTATCCTGCCATTGTCAGAGGGGATATAGCCATTTCCAACAAGATTATTGCGGTAAAGAAATAATCTTGAATCCTGACAAGAACGGTACTCACTGTTCTGCAAACTGAAATCGCCATAAACAGAAGGAACTGGTATCACGTCAACCATTCCATCATATGTATTCAGCAGAAGATATGTTGGTTTCATTAAATCAATGCCGAACCTCACAGGTGTATAATCAAAAAACACAAAGTGCTCTCCCCTGGCAAGAGCTTCTTTCCCCAGCTGCCAGGCTGTGTCAAATTCTGCTGTAAGTTTTCTCTGAACCGGAATAGAAACACTCAAGTTTATTAATGCTGCTAAAGAGACAAGTGCAAACCCTCCTTTATCAATCCACTTTATGCTTTTCAGTACACAATGGGCAATTGCAATAACACCTAACATACTGTACATTTGAAGGAATGCAGTGGTCCGAGCTCCGTTAAAATATCTTACGGCTATAATAAAAGATATAACTCCAAAAACGAATAGACCGCTTAAAGCTGATACCAGACATTTATCTGAGTACAATTTTTTCCTATATCGTGGATTAATTACTGCCACAACGAGAGCACCGAGGAACAGATAAAACAAGCATAAGTATACAGAAAGGTTGATTATAGTATCTCTGAGCATACTTCTTATAAGATAAGACTCTCTAAATCCTGTCATCTTCCAGAATGCGGGCATACAAACCAGTGTAAGGATACCCAGGCCAAGGAAAAATAAAAGAATAACTTGCTGGCGAATCGGGTACTTCCATCTGCTTACAAGAAATACACACAAGCCGATAAACAGCGGTACTGACTGACCCTCATGCCACCAGCCCACAAAGTAAGCCAATATACATGAAAGAATCAGGGGGAGCCCTTTCAGGTCAGGGCGCCTGAAAAAAATATACAGAAATGTAAGTCCCAGTGCAAGTGCCCAGACATAATTGGACACATATACCACCAGAAAAAGATAATTTATCCATGGGAATACAAATGTAAATGCCGCCACCCATGCTGCTGACCCCACGGAAATCCACCCACAGCGCGTTATGGCTGGACCGCTCATAAAGATTATCCACACAGCCGTGCCTGACACCATCCCTGAGAGCCACTTGGGTATGACACTCAGAAAAGGTGCTGTGATCAGATTGGCAAAACGCCCCGTATCCCAATTCAAGTGATCTAAACAATTCCTCCAGGTGGTAATAAACCTTTCCCAACTACCGAAATCTCCGGTTGAATTCTCAAGGAACCACAAATCATCCACTGCAAACGGAACAATGGCAAACATCACCCCGAACAGAATGGATATCAGTGCGGTCACACCTGCATAAATATATTTTTCTTTCATCGCCTTCTCAGTTGTAAATCCGGCCGTAGGAGGCGCGGTCAAGGGCGCGGTAATTGACGGCCTCCTGCATGTGATGGGGGAGGATTTCGGCGCTTCCGTCCAGGTCTGCTATGGTGCGGGCAACCTTGAGTATCCGCTCATACGCACGGGCTGACATGTCAAATTTTACCATGGCGTTCCGCAATAACTCCATTGTGGATTTATCAAGCTTGCACCACTTGTTGAGCAGGCGCGAGTTCATCTGTGCATTACAGTGAATGTCAGGCTCTTCAGCAAAGCGCGCACTCTGGATGGCCCGTGCCCTCACCACACGCTCACGGATTGAATCGCTGGTCTCGCCCGTAGGCATTTCAGCCAGTTTTTCAAAAGGCACCGGCATAATCTCGCAGTGAATATCAATTCGGTCAAGAAGCGGACCTGAAATTCTGCCCATATACCTGTTCACAGCCCCGGGGGCACACGTGCACGGCCGCGTGGGATGATTATAATACCCGCACGGGCACGGATTCATGGACGCCACAAGCATAAAAGACGCCGGATAATCAACCTGATACTTGGACCGGCTCACGCTTATATGCCTGTCCTCCAGCGGCTGACGGAGCACTTCCAGAACTGAGCGCGGAAATTCCGGAAATTCATCCAGGAACAAAATTCCGTTGTGAGCCAACGAAATTTCTCCCGGCATCGGAGTGGACCCGCCGCCCACCATCGCCACAGGAGAGATGGTGTGATGCGGTGACCGGAACGGCCTCACTGTCATGAGTCTGGAGCCCCGGGGAAGTTTTCCCGCCACAGAATGAATCTTGGTGGTCTCAAGGGCCTCCCCCAGAGTGAGAGGCGGAAGAATTGAAGGCAAACGTTTGGCAAGCATACTCTTACCAGATCCCGGAGGGCCGACAAGCAGAATATTATGACCGCCGGCACACGCCACCTCAAAAGCACGTTTAACACTCTCCTGCCCGCGAACCTCGCTGAAATCATAATCAAAACTGTTATGAGCCGCCTCAAATTCCGCGCGCGTATCAATCACTGTGGGCTCAATGTGCTTCTTCCCGCTCAGGAAGTCAGTCACCTCAGAGAGAGAGTCAACGCCATAAACCTCCAGGCGGTTAACCACCGCAGCCTCGGTGGCATTAGCCTTGGGAACAATAATCCCTTTGAAACCACGTGCGCGTGCTTCAATAGCCATCGGCAGCACACCCCGCACCGGCAGAACCGAGCCGTCAAGAGAAAGTTCACCCATAATCATATACCGGTCAAGGTCAGGAGCTTCAATCACATGAGCACCCACCAGGATGGAAACCGCAATGGGCAGATCATACGCAGACCCCTCCTTCTTAACATCAGCAGGGGCAAGGTTAATCACCACCCGCAGCCGTCCGGGGCTCATCCCGCTCTGCTGCATTGCGCTCAGCACGCGCTCATAACTCTCCTTGACCGCTGCGTCAGGCAGACCAACTATAGAATACTGCATGCCGCGCTGCACCACAGTTTCAACCGTGACAGTAATGGCATTAATACCCTGCATGGCAGCAGCATAAGCTTTTACAAGCGAGGGCTGTATATTCTCCTCCGGCATAAGAATCAAGGATTGGATAGAGATTGGAGATAAGACTCAACCGCCCTGACGGCACCGCCGCGGTGGAGCGGTCTTCCCGTGGAGTCACAAACAATAAAGTAAGGTACAGACTGGACTCCCATACCCCTGAGAGCATTACCCGCCAGACCGCCCGCTGACCAGCCGTGAACCCACGCCACACTGTCAGCAGTCATGCGCCTGTACCAGCTCAGAGTGTCCGAATCAATACCAATTTCAACAATCCTCACCCCGCCACGACCGTGAATACGCCGCAGTGCCGGATGAATGGAATCCTGCTGCCCGTGCTCATCATTATCCACAGCAATGAGAGTGAGAATACTATCCGCCGGAGAAATACTTTCCATCAGCCCCCCGCGCCGCCGTATGCGGAAATCAGGCAGAGAATCAGTGGCTGTATGTGTCACAAGGCGTGCCAGCTGGTAATTATAACCCTCAGTGAGGGCACCGGGGCGAGCCGCCGGGTCTATTATCTGCAGGAGAGAGTCAGCCTCCTCAGGATCAGTGGATGAATTATAATGATATACAAGCAGAAGAGTGGAAACAACATCCTCCGGATGCGCTGAAATATATCCTCCTATGGCGCGGTTGGCGGCCGTGCCACCGGCACGCAGAGAGTCTGAATTATCTTTCAGGAAGCGAGCCCAGCGCACATTCTCCTCCGTTCCGGAGGCGCTGACATTGAAAACATCCGCAGGGTCTATATCCAGACTCACACTCTGTCCGTCACGCACATACACGCGCCCCAGCAGATGATTCTCATAATCAAAAATCTCTACCACAACAGGCTGGCGTGATTTCCCGTAAAACTCAAACTCACCCTCCCGGCATGCTATCACATTATTATGCAGGGTGCCGTCAGCATAATAAATCACCCTGAGGTTCATGGTGGGCTTACCCTCCAGTTCTCCGGAGATACGGAAACTCTCGCTGTCAGAGCATCCCCACAGCAGAACCGTGCATAACATCAAGTATATGAGCCGCCTGATAATCATCATCAGAAATCACTGAAAAGTTTGGGACGTATCAGCAGACCCACACGCGCCTGGATATGATACTTGTTGTACTCCAGCAGACCCTCGCCGTAACCGCTGTAAAACTGCAGGAACAGGTACTGGTTGTCCTTCTTGAAAATACGGTAAGCCAGGTCTATAATCACATTGGAACTCAGATTCCAGCGGCCGTTCTTTACCAGGGTTACGCCGCCCATCAGGCGCCGGTTGTTACTGAGCACCTGCGCTCCGAACTGGAAGAAGCCGCAGTAACGCACAATATCCCGGTTGTTCTCACCGTCCACAATCGGCACCCATATCTTTCCGTGTACCATCAGGTTACGGGTCACCATCACATTGGCCGCCAGGGCCACACGGTTCCATGAGCGGCTCTGGATACTATCACGCCCGTTGCTCTCATGCTCAATCAGGAAAGTCAGTTTTCCAATATATCTGTCCTTGACAAAAAGCGGTTTGGTCAGACCGATACCCGGATTGAAATTGAGGTCCGTCATAGGCATGGAGTTCTGGAGAATATTCCAGAAGCACTTCTGCGTATAGAACAGATAAAGATAAGTGTTCCACGGCAGGGATGCGCGCGTAAGGCGCTGGGCAATTGAGATCTGGAATTTTACATTGGTATTCTGCTTGTCAGGATGACTCAGTGACGGGCCAAAGATAAAGTAATTGTCCTTGTACAGTCCAAAGTAAGGCTGGTTTGAGAAATCCCTCAGCACGCTGTCCTGCCGGAGAATCTCATCACGGTTATCAACAAGAATCTGCCCGTGTGCGCATACTCCGCACTCCACCAGCAATATGATAATGATAATAAGTTTATGTAATGTTTTCATATCCGGCACAAAATTAATAAAAATCCGTGAAATAAAACCGCCAAATTTCCGTTAATACTCTTACAATTGTGCCTATATATGACCAATCAACATACCACTCTCCGAATTTTATCCTCCATACTGCTGATTCTCAGCGGTATCATATCTTCATATGCCTTTGAGGCCTCACATTACCCGGATGAATCCGTTCTCAGCAGCGGGCGCTGGGTAAAGATGAGCATAAGCCGGGACGGTCTCCACGGCATTCCTCAGTCCACTCTCCGCTCATGGGGATTTTCTGACCCGGCACGCGTGCGTATATACGGACGCGGGGCTCACCGTATTCCGGACGCTCTCACACCGGAAAGTTACCCCGGTGACCTGGAGCTCGTCCAGTCTGTGGTGGAAAACGGTACTGTGATTTTTTACGCCCAGGGGCCCGGTGAATGGCTGGAAAGCGATAACAACAGGTATCGTTATGAAATGAACGTTTACGCCAACGCTGCGTATTATTATATCACTGAGAGTGATACGGCCGCCCGTGCAATCCCGGAGGTAGAATCCTACTCCGCAGGCACTTACGTCTCCACATACATGGCCCGTCTCCATCATGAGCTGGAGCAGTTCTCTCCCGGCGATGCCGGACCCCTCCTTGTGGGTGAGAATTTCATGTATAACCGCAGTCTCTTCATTGACTTTGACGTGGCAGATGTGGCTGACACTCAGGACAATCTCTGGTTTGAAACCTCATTTGTCAGTTACTTTGAAAACGGCACACCCTCACTGAACTTCACCGTCAACGGCGCATCCGTACCCACCCTGAGCACAGACCGCCTGCCGGCCCAGAAGCTCAGCTCTTACGCTCATGGCAGCGAGACCGTCACACGTCATTCATACATCACCCTGAGCCCGGAAAGTTCCAAGCTCCGCCTCGGCATTACACTCACCGGCGGAGGCACGCCCCATGTGGCAGCGCTCAATTACGTCAGCGTCAATTACCTGCGCAACCTCAAGTTCACATCCTCCGGAGCAGTGGAATTCACCATCCCCAATCAGGGAGCGTTTCTGGCAGAGTCCCAGGCCACAATCTGGGACGTATCTGACCCCCTCAATATCTGTGAAATAAAACCGGAAGCTCACCAGGGCGGCCTCAGATGGGCACGCACTTCGTCCGGCTCACGTGACTATGCCGCATGGCGCACCGGAGCGTCCCTGCCCTCACCAAAGTACGAGGGCGCGCTCCAGAACCAGAATCTCCACGGCCTCAGGGACATCAATATGGTCATAGTCTCCCCGGCGGCTTACCTCTCTGACGCCGAGCGCCTTGCAGCCTTCCACCGCAATAGCTCTGACAGCCTCTCCGTGGCTGTGGTGACACCGGAACAGATATACAATGAATTTTCAAGCGGAAATCCTGAGCCCGCAGGTCTGCGTAATTTCTTCAAGATGCTGTATGACCGCGGAATTGAATCCGGAAACCGCTTCTCATACGCCCTCCTGATAGGGCGCATGAGCGTGGATAACCGCCGCCTCATTCCCACATACGGCCAGTACCCCATCATTCCCGGCTGGGCACCCCGCTCTGTCCGTTCATCCCTGAGCGATAACGAGGGATACTTCACGGATGACTTCACCGCCATGCTTGAAGACGGCAGCGGTGCGTCACTCAAAACAGATGTCCTCTCCATTGCCATCGGCCGCATGCCCGTGCTGAGCGCGGATGAGACACGTAACGTGGTGGACAAGACAATTGAGTACGCCACCGGAGACCGCCACTCCCAGTGGCGTCAGCGCATGCTCATGCTCGCTGATGACGGTGACCGCGGAGTTCACCTCACACAGATGGAGACAATGGCAGAGAATTACCTTACTCCCGGCACCCAGCCCTTCATGCCCCGCCGTGTTTACATGGACGCTTACACCATGTCAGGAGGAATTTACCCCCAGGCACGTGAGCTCATGTTCCGGTATCTGGATGAGGGTGTGGTATGGTGGAACTTTATCGGCCACGCCAACACCACCGGCTGGACCAGTGAGGGTCAGCTCTCTTACACTGACCTCAATAACCTGTACCTGCGTAACCTCCCCTTCATTTACGCCGCCACATGTAACTTCCTGCGCCTGGACGCTCCCTCACCCAGCGGTGCGGAAATCATGTACAAGGAGCGTTACGGCGGTTGTATAGGCGTTATCAGCGCCATGCGTCCCGTTTACATCCCTGACAACGGAAACCTCACCGCCGCCCTGGGGCGCGCCTTAGGCTCACGTGATGAGCGCGGAAACCTCCTCACACCCGGCGAGGCCTACCGCCGTGCCAAAAACGATATACGCAATGCCGACGGCAAACTCCTCAGCGATGATAACCGCCTGCGTTACATCTTCCTCGGTGACCCGGCCCTGCCCCTCTGCACACCCAACAACCGCCTGCGCGTGGACAGCATTAACGGAGTGGAGACCGGTGCGGACGTGGACCTGGTTATGGCTGCCCTGCAGCGCGCCACTGTCAGCGGAACAGTTACTGACGGCCTCGGCAATGAACTCACTTCCTTCAACGGAACAATCCTCATTGACATATATGACGCCGAACAGTCCGTAACCACAGTGGGAAACAACGGCGGCACCAAGGACACTTATGAGGATTACGGGGAGCGCATCTTCTGCGGCTCTGCACCGGTGGTGAACGGCAAGTTCACTGTTAACGTTTCCATGCCCACTGAAATCAAGCAGAATTACCGCCCCGCCACCATGTGCCTCTATGCTTACAGCACTGACCGCAAGGAAGCCGCGGCGGACCTCTTCAATGATTTCTATGTGTACGGTGAGGATGAGACCGCTCCGGAGGACAATAATCCCCCCGTGATTGAAGAACTCTTCCTCAATCACAGTGATTTCTCTGACGGTGGCACGGTAAATGACAAGCCCATGCTCATTGCCCGCGTATCTGATGATACCGGCATCAATGTTTCCACTGCCGGAATCGGTCATTCAATGACTGTGGTTGTGGATGAAAAGACCTCACTCTCTGACGTGACAAATTATTATACTCCCAATGCTGACGGAAGTGTTGGAGGTGTGATCAATTACCCCCTCTCCACCCTGGCTGAGGGCAATCACAAACTGGCTCTGCGCGTCTGGGACACCTCCGGCAACTCTGTCCGCCGTGAAATTGAATTCTACGTTCAGCCCGGTCTGGCGCCCACCATTTATGACGTTTATACTGACGCCAACCCCGCCTCTACCGTGGCAAATTTCTATCTCACTCATGACCAGCCGGATGCCATGGTGACAGTCACCATTGAGGTATTCAACCTGATGGGCCGGCCTGTCTGGGGCGGCAGGGCTGAAGGACGCAGTGACATGATGCGCTCAGTGCCCGTGACATGGAACCTCACTGACAATAGCGGCGCACGTGTGCCTCGCGGAATTTACCTTTACCGCGCCACAATCAGCGCCGGTGGTCAGAATTATACCACCGCCTCACGCCGTATTGCCGTGACGGCTCAGTAATAAAGATGAAATAATGGTTACAGACCTTTAAGCATATCCCCCACAGTCAGATCCGCCACAATGAGCTCCGCAGCCGTTGTGGCGGCGTCATTTGTGCCCAGTTCACGGCGCACCTGCTCATACCCTTCAAGCTGACGGGCGCGTTCCTCTGTGTCGCCGAGCAGTGGTGAAAGCGCGTTGGCAATATTCCGCGGAGTGCATTTATGCAGCAGCAGCTCAGGTATCAGCTCACGGTTCAGAATCAGATTGGGAAGTGTCACATACTTGACACTCAGCACACGCTTCATAATCTCATATGCCACCCGGCTCCCGTTGGACCGGTACACGGCCACCTGCGGAACGCCCGCCAGTGCCGTTTCCAGTGTGGCAGTTCCGGAAGTGACGATGGCCGCACGACAGTGGGGAAGAACCTGGGCGGCCTCGGCACGCACCACATGTATGTTACGCGCTCCCGCCGTCACATAAAACCCTGCCGGAATTCCCGGAGCGGCAATTACCACCGGCCGGAACTGCGGGATACACGCCGCAGCCTTAACCATCACCGGAAGGTTGGCCTTGATTTCACCACGGCGGCTGCCCGGCATAAGGGCAATGAGCGGCTTATCAGGCAGGCCGTTCTGGCGCAGGAACTCCTCACGTGGCTGTCTCTGCTGCAGGCGCCTGTCAATCTCCGCCACTGACGGATTTCCCACATATGTGGCTTCAAAACCATTTGAGACATAGAATTCAGGTTCAAAAGGCAGGATGGAGAAAACCCTCCGCACCATCCGTTTGATGTCCCTGAGCCGCCATTTCTTCCAGGCCCACAGCTTGGGGGAGATATAATAGAAGATAGGTATTCTGGCCTTGAAGGCCGTCTCGGCCACCTTCAGGTTGAAACTCGGATAGTCTATCAGTATCAATGCGTCAGGATGCACCGCCTTGACGGCCTCACGCGCCTTCTTCAGGTTATTATACAGTCCGGGCAGATGGCTGATTACCTGCCCGAAACCCATATACGCCAGCTCTGTCATGTGAATCAGCGGACTGCAGCCTGCCGCTGCAGCCATTAAATCACCGCCGATAAATGAGAACCTGGCCTGCGGGTCTTCACGCCGCAGCGCACGTATCAGTTCTGAGCCATGTAAATCTCCGGAGGCCTCGCCGGCTATGAGGAAGTAATGCATCTCTGTTTATTTTTTACGGCGTACGCTGAAAAACCCGCGCATCAGCGCTGCACATTCTTCTGCCAGTACGCCCGTGGTGATCTGTGCTTTTGGATGAAAGGGAGTGGCACCCGCACGCAGAATGGTGCTGTAACCCCGCTTGGGGTCCGCAGTGCCTATGACTATACGGCCTATCTGAGCCCACCCTATGGCGCCGGCGCACATGGGACACGGCTCAACTGTAACATACAGTGTACAATCCGTCAGATACTTGCCCCCCAATTTCTGAGTGGCGGCGCCTATGGCAAGCATCTCCGCATGCGCCGTCACGTCCTTGAGGGCCTCTGTCATGTTATGCCCGCGCCCTATGATGCGGTCACCGCACGTTATCACGGCTCCAACAGGAATCTCACCCGCCTGAGCGGCCGCATGCGCCTCCCGGAGCGCCACTGTCATATAGTAGCGGTCACGGTCTGACGTTTCTGTGTTCAGGACATTCATGGGATATCTACTGTGAGTCCCTCACGGGCTGCAATGGTATTGGGGAAAATGGTCCGTGCCTCATCAGCCAGCTTCTCCTCACCCTGAATGACCTTGGAGTAATGACCGATGATAAGCTTGCCCGCTCCGGCCTCCAGTGCCGTGCGCGCCGCTTCCATGGCCGTGGAATGGCCGCGGGAGCCCGCCTTGTATTCATCCGCCTGGCCGTAAGTGGCTTCATGGTAAAGCACACTCACGCCCCTGACAGCCTCTGCAATGTCCGGACTGTAAGCGGTGTCTGAGCAGTAAGCATAAGATGCCACAGGACTCGGATCCTTGGTCAGAAGGCTGTTGGGAATGACCACCCCGTCCTCCCTGACATAATCCGCGCCCGCGCGTATATCATTCATCAGGAAATGCGGAACTCCGTGATATATGGCCGCAGGGCCGTCTATATGCCGCGGCTTGGATTTCTCCTTGAACAAGAAGCCGTTACACGGAACCCGGTGGTGAAGGGGAAATGTACTTACCTCCAGGGTCTTGGTTTCAAGCGCCACTGTCGGCACCGCCGGGTCAAGCACATTATAGAACAGCGGAAATGACCGCTCACGGCAGAAGACATTCATCAGCCGCCGCAGTATTTCCTCTCCCTCACGGCACACGTGAACTGTGACAGGAGTACTCACATTATGCAGCGCCATGGTGCTCAGCAGCCCCGGCAGACCCAGGAAATGGTCACCGTGCATATGTGAGATAAAGATATCTGAAATTTTGGCAAAGGAGATACCGAAGCGCCTCAGCTGCAGCTGTGTACCCTCACCGCAGTCCACAAGCATCAGACGCTGGCCGTAACGCACAAGCTGTGAGGACGGAAAGTGACGCAGTGTTGGCGTCGCTGACCCGCATCCCAGTATCGTTACGTTAAAGTTGCTCATGCTTTATGTGGACTTTATTCATTGATAATCAACCGCGTGCGGCGTAAGCCGTGGCGTAGGCGCGTATCTGGCGCAGCATGGCCACCAGGCCGTTGCTCCGTGTGGGTGAAAGATGGGAATCAATACCCAGGTCATGGATAAAATGCAGGTCCGCGTCAAGGATTTCCTGCGGTGTGCGGCCTGAAAGCACCTTCAGCAGCATGGCAATTATACCCTTGACAATCAGCGCGTCTGAGTCCGCGCGGAAATGCAGCCGCCCCTCGGCGTCCTGCTCCGCGTCAATCCATACACTGCTCTGGCAGCCTTCAATCTTGCGGTCAGGGGTCTTGAGGTTCTCCGGCAGGGGCTCAAGCTCTGATCCCATGTCAATTATGACCTCATAACGGTCAAGCCATTCATCAAGACCGTCAAACTGCTCTATTACATCCTGCTGCGCCTGTTCAATCTGCGGGGAATTCATTTTCAAGGAATTTTATCAGGGTATTGCCCACGGCCTCCATGGTTTCAGGGCTCAGGGCGGTTAGGTTATCATATTGAGTATGCCATTGCGGCGGGAAGGAGCCTGTGGCCGGATGACGCGCATCTATTATATCCACTGTGGGAATCCCGGCGGACATCATGAACAGATGGTCATCCATCACCGGAGTGCCCTCTCCGTTCCGGAAGGTGGAGGAAGCTCCTGCGGCAGCGGCAGCGGCCCATATCTTGCGCACCACCTCCGGTGCATATGCGGCGGAATAGGCTTCAGGATAGAAGCGCGCGTCCCGGCCGCCGACCATGTCAAGCAGTATTCCCATCTGCGGAAGCGTCCCTGAGGTATAAGGTACAGGATCCTGCGCCCACGCCTTGGAGCCCAGGCACCAGCCCCCGTCATCAAGCAGTGAAACCTCGCCCTCAGGTGCGCCGTAATCCTCCACATCAAAGAAAATCACATCCACACCCGCTGAGGTATTCACCTGCGGCAGCAGGCGTCCCAGTTCAAGAAGCACGGCCACGCCGCTGGCACCGTCATTGGCGCCGTCAATCGGCTGGTTTCTCTTCTCCGGAACCGGGTCATGGTCCGCCACTTGCCGGGAATCATAATGTGCAGCCATCAGGACATGCTCCGCAGCATCCGCGTTGAAGCGCGCAATGATATTACACATGGGCAGTTCAAGCCCGTTATATGCCGTGACAGTACCTCTCTGGAGAATGACAGTGTCAGCGCCCAACTGCTCCAGCCGCCCGCGCAGATATTCAACGCATGAAGCATGCGCCGCACTGCCCGGTACACGCGGCCCGTATGAAACCTGTGCCGCAGCCTGGGCCAGGGCACTGTCACCGCTGAAAAGCACCTGCTCCACCGCCGGCTCCTGGACAACCGGAGAGGGATCACTCTGGCGGCTTCCGCACGCTCCGGCAAGGCTAAGCCCGGCCAACATCAATGAAATTAATTTTATTCTTTTCATAAGTCAAGCACAAAGTTACGTTTTTTTCCGCATCATTGAGCACCATTGACATAAAAAAAGAGCGCCCGCCGCATGGCAGACGCTCCTTTTATTGTAAATCAGATGATTTATTAGCGGATAACAACCTTGGTTGCTACGTTGCCCTGCTGGCGAACATAGATACCGGGAGTGAGGTTTTCAGCGTTAACCTGAACGCCCTGGAGGTTGTAGTAAACTGCGGGAGCAGCTTCGTCAACAGATACACCGTTGAGGGCGCTTACCTTCACGATTTCGTACTGAGCCTTGGCGGGAGTGTTAGATGTGGTCTCACCGGGAAGAGCCAGAACTGCGTAACCGCCGGTTGTGCGGCTGTAAACGTGCAGGTTGTTAGCGTCGTCAAATGTCAGCTGCATCCAGCTGCGGTTGTTGGTTGCATATGAAGTCATGGGGAGCTGAGCTTCATACTTGTAAGTCAGAACGGGTTCGTTGTAATCATCGAATGCGAGGTCGAAGAATGAGATGTAACCGTTGTAACGAGAGATAGCCATCAGTTTTTCATCACGGCTAACTGCAATACCGCTGGAGTATGCGTCAAGCATTCCGTCGGGTGACTGCCACAGAAGTGTGCCTTCGTTGTCAAACCACATTACACCGGGTACGCCCTGTGCGTTACCGTCTGCACGGTTCTGTGATACGAAGAAACCGTTGCTGATAGCTTCAACTTCAATGTTGGTGTTGATCATCTTGCCGGCATAGTCAGTCAGAACCATGGTGGGAGCGGCTACGATGCTGGTGTTTTCACCGAGGTCGTAACGTACCAGTGTGTTGGCATAGATATCTTCGTCAAATGAGAACATCTTGGTGTCAGCACCTGTGCCCTGGAAGGCTACTGTGGGTGAACCTGAACCGGTCTGTACGCCATTGTATGTAACGGCACCTACGCTGTTCTGTTCTGCACCTTCAACCATGAGCATGTTGCGGATGGGCTGTTCGGGGTTCAGGGGATCGAATACCCAGAAACCGGAAGCCTTGTCTGACCAGTCTGCAAATACTGCGAGTCCGCCCAGTGCATCACCACGTGTGGTGGATGAAGCGTTGGTGGGAGTCAGACGGCTGTCACCTACCTGGAAGCGACCTTCGCCTACCATGTTACCTTCCGGAGTGTAAACTGCATAACCGTGAGCCTTACCCATACCTACAACCATGTAGCCATAAGCGTCAGCTTCTACGCTCTTGATGAATACAACACCGCCGGTGATGAGCTGGTCACCGTCCATCCATTCTTCAGGAGCCTGGTAAACGATTTCAGCTTCTGCTGCGCCGGTGGCAACCAGACCAACTGACCATGTGTATGTGCCTTCAGCAACTTCTGTCAGGTCAACTGTCAGAGTGTTTGTGCCGGCTACTACACCTTCAAGTTCAGCAGTGGTGGCAACATTGCCTTCTGCGTCATAAACGTAAACGATGGCCTTTTCAGCTGCACCGGTTGCGTTGAAAGTTACGATGTACTGCTCACCGTCTGCCTGTTCGCCGCTCAGGTTGGTGGCGAAGGGCTTACGTTCGGGAGCTACTACGGGTACTTCTGCCTTCAGGATAGCGTCCTTACCGTCAACGGCGGGAAGCATGAAGGTCAGGGTTACCTGCTCAAAGTCCATGGTCATGTTGTCACCACCCTGGTAAACAACATATTCACCTACTGAGATTGCACCGGCACCACCGAAGTTAACATTCCAGTCAGCGTCAGCAATCTTGAATTCACCGGATACGGCACCGTTGGATGTCCATGTATAGGTTACATAGTCATCAACAACTTCAAGGTCAGAAGTCATCTTGTCAGTTGTGCCCCATTCGTTCAGACCACCGCGAACATAGAGTTCGGGAGCTACAAACGGATAAGCTTCACCTTCAACTGTGATGGTCATGGCCTCAAGGTCAACAACGAAAGTGTATTCACCGTTGGCAATTGAGAAGTCATTCGCGTTGCCGGCCACCAGGTTGAATGTGCCGCCTGCGCTCAGTACGTTGCCTTCAACACCGATTACACCTGCGTTGAACTCATCCCATGTGCCGAAGGTCTTTGACATCTTCAGGCCGCCGGGAGTTGTCTGGGTGTAAGCGTATGTGTACTTGCCGTCAGCATATGTGAACTGTGCGGGTTCTGCGGGGTTCCAGCTCTGGAAAGCACCTGCCAGATACAGAGGATCGGGTTCGGCTTCGGGCAGAGAGATGGTGTACATAGCGCAGAAACCGGCTGCTGCGGTATTGGTAGCGTAAATCTGATAGAGTTCTACCTTGTTTTCAGTGATCTGACGGGCAATCAGGTTACAGCCGTTACCGGTCTTACCTGTTGCTAAATACTGGTCAGTATATTCCTGAACATAGACAACATTACCTTCATCATCGCTCATAACCCAGTTGTTGGGCCATACGCCGGCAGCTGCCATGCGGATCTGATAGCGTTCGCCGCCGAGGGTGAACACTGCAAAACCGTTCTGGCTCTGGAGAGCCCAGTCTGTGGGGAGCTGATCAGCGGCGGGAACGGTCAGGAAAGCTGCTTCGCCGTCCTCGTTCACATAACCGATCTGTGAAAGCATAGAACCTGTACGATAGTAGAACAGATCCTGTACATTTTCATCATTAACATCAGCCATGCTGGTCACTGAAGGTACAGCAGAGGCCATGGTGTTGGCTGCGCTGAATTCAGCAGCTGTAGAATATTCCAGTTCTACGGGTTCGCCACCCTGAATCCATACGGGGATGGGATAAGTCTGAGTGTTAGCTGTCAGATAGAACAGACCGCCTTCTTCACTCATGAAGTCACCGATGGCGTTACCTACTACGTCATAACGGTTGCCTTCCCACTCGCTTTCAGTGGGCTTCAGAAGTGTAAGGTCAGTTACTGTTTCAAAGTCAGCAGAAATAAGTTTAACATTTGCCCAGTTGTTGGCACTTGTGGGCCAGCCGGCTACGATGATGTTACCGGCCTCGTCAATTGCAAGACCTTTGTTCATGGCTGCGTCCATGGTCTTTACCAGAGTAAAGCCATTGGCGTCCACGGTATAAAGCTCTGTGCCGTTGGTAATATAGCACTTGCCGCCGAAGCCGCTGCCTGAGCGAACTGCACCGTCATCACCGGGAAGTCCCTGCTGGATCCAGTTCTGCTGAACAGTCACCTGCGCTGTCAGTGCGCCGGCTGCCAGGATGGTAGCACCAAGCGCAAGATTGCGTAATGTCAGTTTCATGTTACTGATTGTTAGGTTAATAATTGGTTAATAAATTGGTATGTTAATGTGTTTTATTGCTTATTTCAGGGTCTGCGCAGCTCATGCGCGCAATTGTTCAGCCAAAATTACGCCTTTTCCTCCACCCGCACAATATTTAACAAAGAATTTTCAGATTATTTAACTATTTTCCTGCGCTTAAAATAATCGTTGTAAATCTTTATTCCAAAAATTATCACCGAGCAGACTGTGGTGATGATGTTTGTTACTGCCAGCGGCCAGTTGCTCAGCATTATTCCCTGGACCACAAAAAAGATGGAGCCCAGGCCGAGCATGCAGAACGTGGGGAGCGCTATTCCGTCAGTGCGCCGGGTCCGGATGGTGGAGATGGCCTGCGGCAGGTAACCCAGGATCATGCAGATACTCGCAAGGGTGCCTATGATGTTTGTCATGTCTTTCTGTTTTTTGGTTTTTCTGTATTAGGTATATAAATATAGGTGTAAACCCTCAGAATAAGGGAAACGGGCTGCAAAGTTAACAAAAATTCCTATTATTACTCATAATATTTGCGCGCTCAGAAAAAAAATACTACCTTTGCAGCCGGAAAAAGAGTTTGCTCTTTTCTATTGATTAAATACCAATTAATTAACCATCCTAAAAAGATGCAGTACGAAACCGTTTTCATTTTAACTCCCGTTTTATCTGATGCTCAGATGAAGGAAGCGGTAGAAAAGTTCAGCAAGGTCCTCGCCGATAACGGTGCCACCATTGTGAACACTGAGGAATGGGGCCTTCAGAAGTTGGCTTATCCCATCCAGAAAAAATCTACAGGCTTCTACAGCTTCATTGAATTTGAAGCTGACCCCTCTGTTATCCGCAAGCTTGAAACTGCTTTCCGCCGTGATGAGCGCGTGATCCGCTGGCTCACATTCCGTCAGGACAAGTACGCAGCTCAGTATGCCGCCAAGCGCCGCGCTCGCCGCGCTGCCGCTGCCGCTAACGTTCAACCCGCTGAAAATAAGGAGGCTTAAGCTATGGCTCAGAATAACTCAGAAATCCGCTACCTCACCCCCATGAGCGTAGACGTAAAAAAGAAAAAATACTGCCGTTTCAAACGTTTCGGTATCAACTTTGTTGACTACAAGGACCCGGAATTCCTCAAGAAGTTCCTCAACGAGCAGGGTAAGATCCTTCCCCGCCGTATCACCGGTACTTCACTCAAATTCCAGCGTCGTGTCGCTCAGGCTGTTAAGCGTGCACGTCACCTCGCTCTCCTGCCTTACGTTACTGACCTGATGAAATAACCTTTAAAGCCTGTTTAACATGAAACTTATTCTCAAAGAAGACGTGTCGGGCCTCGGTTACAAGGACGACGTTGTTGAAGTTAAAGCCGGTTACGGCCGTAATTACCTCATCCCCACCGGTAAAGCTGTTATCGCTTCTCCCTCTGCCCTTAAAGTCCTGGCTGAAAACCTCCGCCAGCGCGCTCACAAGCTCGCCAAAATCAAGGCTGACGCTGAGGCAATGGCTGAAGCTCTCAAGGATGTGGCTCTCACAATCGGTGCCAAGACAAGCGCCACCGGTACCATCTTCGGTTCCGTGAACGCTATCCAGATTGCTGAAGCTCTGGAAAAACTCGGCCACAACATTGACCGCAAGATCATTGAAATCAAGAACCCCGTCAAGGAAGTCGGTAACTATGTTGCCACTGTTAAACTTCACAAGGAAGTTCTCGTTGAGATTCCCTTTGAAGTTGTCGCTGAATGATTTGACAGATTAGTATAGCAAAAGGCGATGTGTCTCTCTGACACATCGCCTTTTCATTTAGTCTGCAGTATCTTGTTGTTACGCTCCAGGGTGAAGGAGTCAAAGGTCTCGAACAGATCCGTCAGCGCCAGAGTGGCGCTCCGTATCTGGGAGTCAAGCATCTCGGCTCCCCGCGCACTCACAGTGCCCCGGCCCATCAGGGCGCTGCTCACTCCGCTCACCTCCTCTAACAGCCGCATCTGCAGCTCAAGCAGCTGGTACGCACCCGCATTACCGTTTCCGGCAGTCACCTGCTGCGGCATCACACCGCCGCGCCCCGTGATGGGGATGATGCCGTCTGCCTCGGCCCATGTACGCGCCACATCATTCCAGGTCTGTCCCTTGGGCAGCTGCTCTATCGGGAAGAGCAGTACACCCTTGGCGGAGCAGGCCATGATGTGATCCATCATAACTATCAGGCGGTTGATAAACTTCTGCTGGTCAAGCACATCTTCCACAAAGGAGTGCACCTCTCCATCAGTCAGCGGGTAAAACTTAACACTGAACGGATGGCCTCGGTGTCCCAGGGGCGAATCATATTCGGCCAACACACTGCCGTCAGGAGCAAACATCCGGCAGCGCCAGGTGAAATCCAACGGCCCGGAGGCGCGGCGTGCCTTGGCGTCAAAGCTCCAAACTTCTATCACCCTGCACTTTTCATCACTGTCCGCCCGGAAGAAATCCGCAATCTCCCCGGCCGTGCCTATCACGGACGTTCCGCTGAAACTGTGGTCAGGCATGGTGCTGTAAATCCGCCGGATACGCTCGCTTTTGCGCCGGTCTGACCCGCCGAAACGGTTCAGCAGCTCAGGCAGGCTCATGTCATGAAGCATGCCCACAAGCTCAATGTCCCACCCGCGCGGGTCCTGGAACGTATTGACAAAAAACCGCCGCGGATCAACATTATCCACCCATACCCCGGCACCGCCCCAGCGCCGCTCACTCACGGTCCGCTGAATGGCGCACCCGGAGATGAGGAACTCCTCCATCAGGCGCGCGTCAAGTTCCGCCAGGCTGTTGGTCTGCGCCACTTTCTCCACCGCTCCGCCGTACCGCCCCGCCTCCGTGGCGCGGCTGCGGTAATGCCCCACCACGGTCTTGACCAGCTGACGGATCAGGTTATTGGTGTACGGCCGCTTGCCGTCGCGCCGGATGGCCTCGCGCTCAACCATGTAACCGTTGCCTACCTCCACAGGGTCAGACCATTGGTCGCCGTAAGTAAAACGCTTGTACCTCTCACGGCGCGCCCGCAGATCCGCTCTGCGCATCCAGGCCTTGTAGGCTCGCGTCAGTACCGGATGTTCCATCTTGTTTTCCTCCATTTTAATTTACAGAAAAATATTTTTTCAGGAAAGGCCCCAGGGTGAGCAAGGCGCTGTCATCAAGGGTAATTGTCTCCTTGCCCGTATCAATTATTCCGGATGCTGAAGGAGAACCCGTATCTGAAACATATGGCGGCCAGCACGCCACTGTCTTGCCCTGCTCTGAGAGCATCACCGCCACAGGGCTGTCAGCCTCCGCCGCCGTGAACGGATTCAGCTGCCGGTTCACCGTCTCATCAAGTTCTGACCCGGGCAGCACCTCGGCTGAACGCGC
>CAZNBD010000035.1:0-14601 GCA_964571405.1 uncultured Bacteroides sp.
CCAATTTGTCTAAACTTTTGCGATGATTCCCAATTATTCCGCGGAGACACCACGGGCGAGCATAACAACTCTTTTCACAAACTCAGATTTTGCCTCGGTGTAAGCATCCCTGTCTTTACCATGTCTTGATAAAAGAGCGAGTTTAAGAGTTTCATATTCCTTTGCTAAATCTCTATGACCAACGAGATAATCGCGGAATAGGATTTCATTGTTGTCTCCGGTACGATGGATATGTATGTGAAAAACCTTTTCGGCATATCCCTTTAGAGTATAACCTTTGTTGAAACTCATTCGTTTCTCAGTGGCTGACATACAGATATAGCCACTGTCTTCAAGTACACTTCTTACAGCTGGCATTTGGCAATCATCAGAGATCTCTACAAGAATATCAACAATGGGTTTGGCCTTTATCCCAGGAATTGCCGTACTGCCTATGTGTGTAATGCTGGGATTGCACCTATCCAATATGAAATGAAGATGTTTAACCTCGTTTTCAGCCCACTCCTTCCACTCCGGATTATGGTCAGACAGCGTTATGGGGAACAATTCCCATAGTTCTTCAAGTGTCATATGTTCAAAAGAAACGCTCATAATCTTAGATTTATGGTATCTGAATCTGATAGAGTTGGCCAAAACGCAGAAGCGCAGATTGCTAATCCTGCATCACTCTTTTAAATGCAAAGTTACAAATTTTTTTACCGTATTCTCTCAGGATTTTGTAATTTTGTGATGTGAAATTGATTTAATGGTTTTTGAAGATGCAACGGTATAAAAGTTTGGTTTTGCCTTTGGCATTGGTTTTGGGGATTTTGTTCAGGAGTGTTTGCGCTTCTTTGGCCTGGAGTGTGCCTCCGGTGATTTTTATGATTCTGGTGCTGACTTTTTCCGGCGTGAAAATGTCTAAGATTAGGCCTACTTTCCTTGATCTTTCTCTTGCGTTGTTTCAGGCTGTTGTGAGTCTGGTGATTTACTGGGCGTTATGGGCTTTTACGCATAATGAGATTCTTGCTCAAGGCGGCATGATTTGCGTTCTGTGTCCGGTGGCAAGTTCTGTTACGGTTGTTGCAACTATCTTAGGTGCCGATGCCAGGCGCACTGTCACTTATACTGTCATCGGTAATTTATTGGTTGCAATCATTGCGCCTGCTTATATTTCCTTTATAAATATTGGGGCGGAGAACTCATTTATTGATATGTTTCTACTGATTTCAGGTAAAATAGGTATGGTGATTGCTCTGCCGGTTTTACTTGTTTTTTTAATTCAGTCTTTTCTGCCAAGAGTTAACGATTTTCTGGCTCGTTATAAGAGCCTTTCATTCTATTTCTGGGCTTATGCGTTATTGATGACTATAGGGCAGACGGCTGATTTTGTTGTGGGGCGCTGGCACCAGGATTATGTTAATGTGATGTGGCTGAGTTTGATTTCTGTAATTATCTGTATAATTCAGTTTTCAGTGGGAAGAAAAATTGGCCGGCGATATGGTGACTCAATTGCCGGCGGTCAACTGTTGGCTCAGAAAAATTCTGCCATGGGAATCTGGATTGTCAATTCATTTCTCAACCCGATTGCATCTGTTTCAATGGCCTTTTATTCCATCTGGCAGAACCTCTTCAACAGTTGGCAATTATACCAGGTCACCAAAAAATCAAAGCGTTAAAGAAGATACAATTTTTTCAAAATAGTTGATTTAAATTTCTTCTATTCCGAGGGTTTTGAAATATTCATACGTCGAATCATAGAATGCAGGTTGTCTTGTCGGGTCTTCTTGGTAGCCTTCCGGGGTGATCCGGCCGTTGCCTTCTGGAACACAGATTACCATTCCTTGTCGTGCTCTTGTGAGGAGGACGCGGTAAGCATTTAACATGTACTTCTGGGTTTCCAAATTCCTTTCAGGAATCCATTTTGTTTTGCCGTTGAATTTCCAGAAAGACCATTTTCCGTCGTTGTATTGCATATCGGCATCCCACAGTACACATGCATAGTCAACTTCAAGACCTTGAACCTGGATTTCGGTTGCTGCTTCTTCGAGAAAATTTGAGGATCTGACATCAGTTTTATCTTCAAGAAACCAATGGACGGCGTTGTCTTCGTTCTGAGGTAAGACATGAACTGCTAAAGGTTTATAACGGGCTGATACTTTTGAGATCAGTATGCCGGTTTGTTGCGTTCCTCTGGCATGTTGTCTGAGCCAGGCGCGGGCTTTATCCATGCTGCGAGTAAGCACAATGGGATAACCGTGACTGATTACATTCTGATACAAATCTCTTGCATCAGGATTAAATGACAACAAAGAATGGACAAACGCAGACAATCTTTCTGCTCGGAAAGATCTAAGACTCACACCCAGGTGCAGTTTATCGGAATATTCAACATTTATATTATGCTTAAGTAATTCATTAACTTTGCCCTCCGCATATTCCAGCTCAGTTAATTTGTCCGAAATGTATACTTTCCAGTGCGGGAAACGATTATTGAGAGCTGTAATCCATTCTGAGATGCCAGCTTCTCCAGTATTTATTTCCTGACCGCCACCAATAAGACATACTATTGTGGCCCAGTCCTCTCGTTGATCAAGAGACCAAATCAGAAATGCGGCTTCAGACATTGGAAAATTTGCAACTTTGAGTTTATTCCCGTATGTTCCACCACGTTTCAGATAATCGGCAATACGTTTATGCGTCCATGCTCTCTGCGCTTCATCAAAGATGGCAACGTGTTCCACTTCACCATATCCGCTTTGCTGCAGTTTAACGGCTTTTTCAGGGTCAATTTCGAGTTTACCATCGCTCACCGGATTCTTGATCTTAGCCAGCATGTTGTCTCTATATCGGTGAATGATTTGGATAAACTTGCTGACTTCTCGCCGAGAGTCAGTAATCTTTTTATCCTTCCCTTTGCTCTTAGATTTCTTATAGTTATCTCTTGCAAGTGCTTCTGTTAAGACAGCAACAAGTGGACCGTTACCGGAAAGATACACCGCACCATCATCTTCGTTAAAAGTCCCGTCTTCTTGATAAGACTGTTTAACGGCAACATCAAGGCCTACCAATGTTTTTCCAGCTCCCGGAACCCCGGTAACAAAACAGATACTCTTTTGGCCTTTTCTCTTTGAGCGGTTAATTACATCAAGTATGTAAGCTATAGTTGCATCAGTTGTTACTTTGTCAGCCTCGTGTCTGGTTATATCCTCAACAGAATGATTTTCATAAAGTGAACGAGCAGCCTCAATTATGGTGGGGGTAGGAGTATAGGGACTAATTATCCAATCCACTATTGTACCGGGCGTGTTTGCTTCTAAATATTGTAATACCTTTATGATGATATTTTGTAAACCTTCGGCACCAGTAATAAGGGGATTGACAATGGAGTCGTTATAAACCGAGGGCGTAAAATAAGTTGATGAAGTTTTGTGCTTTGTAGGAATTAAGATGGGCACGATTATGCGGTCGTGACTATACCGATGAAAATTTTTCAAGTCTAAAGCATAGTCCATCACTTGTTCCACATCGGACTGTTTTACATCCTTTTGATTAATCTTGAATTCGAGGCAAAATATGATTCCACGTAAAAGTAATACTACGTCAATTTTCTTCCCTAAGCGTGGTATGTCATATTCAAAGATTATCTCAGCTTCCTCCTCTTTCCAGGGCGAAAGAACTTTCTGTAAAAGATCGATTTCACCGATCCAGGCTTCATCGGTGGTGGTTAATGTCTGTCCGTGATAAGCATCGTGAATACGGCCCAGGATGGAATAAGGATCGGACTCAATAAATGATTTGAAATCCGATTTATATAGACATCTATTTGAACGCTTTTCGGTCATTAGGAAATTGTTGGTATTCTTTTTACAAAGTTACAAATAATTTCTTAAAAAAACAACGCCGGCAGGGGGCTGCCGGCGTTGGGATATGGGGATGAGGGGTTTATTCAGCGGCGGGAGTTTCAGGGGTGAAGTTGGCGGGATCAAGGATGATGGTGCGGTAGTTGCCCTGTCCGAGTATCTCTGCCATGAACTGCTGGATGTCATCAATTGTAATGCTCTGGAGTACTTCCTGTGCATTGAAGAATGTGTTGATTCCGTTCAGTTCTGTGGCGGTCATGTGTGCCAGCCAGTCCTCGTTCTTCTCCATTCCTTCCACAGCTGTTTTGTTGAGGTACTCAATGGCGGGAGCCAGTTCCTCTGCTGTTACGGTTGTGGGCATGCTGAAGATGATATCATGGATTGCGCTGAGTACTTCGCCTTTCATTTCCGGTTTCATGGGGAATGCAATCTGGCAGATATAGTTCACGCTGTCAGTGCGGTTCATATTTCCCTGTGCGCCGATAGAGTATGTGGCACCCATTTCCTCACGTACTTTGTTGAGAAGGCGCTTGCTCAGGATACGGCCGGTGATGTTGGCAACGGCGCGGTTCTTGGCTGTGTAAGGCATGTGGCCGTCAACAACGATGAATGCCCATGTCTGGGGTGTCTGCATTTCGGTTTCCTGTACGTGCTCATATGTGCCGGTGGGAAGTTCAAAAGCATCCAGGCGGGTGTAACCGGTTGTGGCTGTGGCGGGATCTGCGGGGAGGGTGGCGATGTACTGTTCCATCAGAGGAATGAGAGTTTCAGCGTCCACGCTTCCTACAAAGTAGAAGGTATAATCAGCGGCATTTGCCAGCAGGGGACGGTAGATATCCAGGATGGTCTGACGGTCGGCTGCAAGTACATCGGCTGCTGTGATGCTCTGCTTGGTGGGCAGGCTGGAAAGCTGCTGTCTTGCCTCGCGCAGGAAGATAAACTGAGGATTGGATTCCTGATTGGCCAGGAGTCCGGAGTATGTGCTCTGGTTGGCGTTGAATTCCTGCTCGGTGAGGTTGAGGCCGGTGAATGTGGCGTAAATCAGTTCCATCAGTGTGGGGAGGTCTGCCACGGTTGAGTTACCGGTGATTGAGCGGGTGTAATCATCAATGCTGTAATCAATTTCAACCTGCTTGCCTGAAAGATATTTCTGGATGTCAGAATTTGAGTAATCATTCAGGGCATAGCTGCTCAGTGCGATGGGGGCAAAGAGGATGCTGGGAGCAAGGCTCTGGTCAAATGTTGATTCGCCTTTGCCGAGTGCCTGTGCTTCAAAGAGTATCTGATTGTTCTTGAAGTCTGTGGTCTTGAGAACAACTTTCACGCCATTGCTCAGGGTATATTCTGTGGCACCCCATGTTTCAAGTTCACGGCTTGAGCTTACGCTGCCGGGAGCAGGAAGATTGGGAATGAGGGGGTCTGTGCGCATTTCATCCTGATAGGCTTCAAGGTCTGAATTGTCAATCTCCTCAATCATTTCAAGAACAGCTTCCTCTGTGGGATTGGTGTATCCGTCCTTCTGAGGCATCATGATCAGCAGGGCGCGGTTGTCATCCTGCATCAGGCCCTGGAACCACTGGTTCACAGTGTTGACATCAATCAGATTTGCGTACTGGTTATACTTTTCCTTCTCCACTTCAATTCCGGGAGCGGGAATGTTTTCTGTAAAGTTCTTTACGTACTCACGTGAGTAAGAACCTGACTGGCGGTTATTTCTGTCCTGGTACTGACGGTCAATGCGTGAGAGGAACTCGCTGCGGGCGCGTTCATATTCACCCACTGTGAAACCGTGCTGGTCAGCACGTGCCAGGGCGGTGTAAGCCTGGTTGAGGGCAGGAATGATATCGTTACCCTTGGCCACAACTTCCAGGTCAAGTGAACCCTTGGTGCGGGAAAGGAAGTATTCACCGATGGAAACACTGGCAGAAGCAAACTCTGTATCAGGCAGCTTGGACAGGTCATCAAGACGGTTTTCCATCATGATTTCAGCCACATTCTTCATATAGTCAAGAAGGAAGAACGCGTCAGTATTACGCATCTCTGTGGGCAGGAAAGCATTGTCTGTCTTGAAGAACATCAGGGCGATGGGGAACTGAATTTCAGGGTCAGAACCTACGGCAAAGAGTGTGCCGGGGGTGTCAGGTACCTCATAGTATTCACGCTCTGCTGCGTTCTCAGGCATCTGGATGGGTGAGAAGATTTCAATAATCTTGTTCTGAATATATTCAGGATCAATGTCACCGACAACAATAACAGCCTGCTGATCCGGACGGTACCATTTGTGGTAATAGTCAATCAGAGCCTGGGGAGGGAAGTTGTCAACAACCTCCATGGTGCCGATGGGGAGGCGGTAACCGTAACGGCTGTCAGGGTAGAGAGAGGGAAGAGCTTCCTCAATCACGCGCATGGTTCCCACCATGGACTGACGCCATTCTTCATGGATAACACCGCGTTCTGCATCAATCTCTGCCGGATCAAGTGTGAGGGCTGTGCTCCAGTCATGCAGGATCAGAAGACAGGAATCCTGTACACTCTGACGGGCAACGGGTACATTTGAAATATTATAAACAGTTTCATCAACGCTTGTATAAGCATTCAGATTACGACCGAAGGCCACACCAACGCTTTCAAGCCAGTTGATGATGCCTTTGTCAGGGAAGTTTTCAGTTCCGTTGAAACACATGTGCTCCAGGAAGTGTGCCAGACCGCGCTGGTTGTCTTCCTCAAGGATGGAACCCACCTTCTGCGCGATAAAGAAATCAGCCTGACCGCGCGGGGTTTCGTTGTGACGGATGTAGTAAGTGAGACCGTTGTCAAGCTTGCCGATGATCACATTGGGATCCTGCGGCAGCTGGGGCAATTCCGGTGCTCCCTGAGCCTGAACACCACACAATCCGCTCAGCAGCAGAGTGATGGCGGCAAGCCCGCGAAGAATTAATTTTTTCATCTTCTGTAATTTTATGATAAATGTTAATGATTTAATTCTTATAAGTACATGTATTAGACGCAAAATTACACAAAACATTACAAATCCGCGTGTTAAAAAATGTTTTCTTAAATTTACTTTTGCATCTTTTTAAAAAATGGTGTAATTTTGCATTTAATACTGAATACCTGATGAAAAACATTGGTGTACACATTGAGGGTTTTCCAACATTTTCAGCAGTTCCGGAGCTGGCTCACAGTCTCGGTGCCAGGGCTTTTGCATTCACCTTGGGGGATCCGTCCCGTTGGTCAGTCCCCGCTGTATCAGCTCAGGAGGCGCAGGAATTCCGCGCAGCATGTGAACGTTTCGGATTCACGCCTTCCGCATCTATCCTCCCTCATTCCGCCTTTGTAATAAATCTGGGTTCTCCGGATGCGCGTAAGCTTCACCTTTCCCGCAAGGCCTTTACGGAGGAGTTGGAGCGCTGCCATCAGCTCGGACTCACTCTCCTTAACTTCCACCCCGGCGCACATCTCCGTCAGATAACTGAGGAACAGAGCCTGCGCACCGTCTCTGACAGCCTCAATTTCTGCCTTGAACGCACTGAGGGCGTCAAGGCCGTCATTGAGAACACAGCAGGGCAGGGCAGTACTCTCGGATATTCTTTTGAACACCTCCGCTTTATTATAGATAATGTGGAACAGAAGGAGCGCGTGGGTGTATGCATTGATACATGCCATGCCTATGCCGCCGGTTACGACTTTGGAACCCCCGCAGGGTATGAGAAAGCCTGGAAGGATTTTGAGCAGACCGTGGGATTTGAATATCTCTGCGGAATGCATATCAATGACAGCCTCCGGGAACTCGGCTCCAGAATTGACCGCCATGAAAGTATTGGGCGCGGACGGCTCGGCAGTCCGTTCTTCTCCCTCCTGATGGCTGATCCACGGATAGACAATATCCCCATGATTCTTGAAACGCCGGATACATCCCTGTGGAAAATGGAGATGGAATGGCTCAACGCCAATCAAAAAACGCATATTGACTGAAAATATTAACAAATATATCATACTTTTATCTGACAGCCAACAAGCTGACTTATTAAAAAAACATGAAACAGACACGTGATTTGAGTTTCTGGAAACTGTGGAACCTGAGCTTCGGATTTTTCGGAGTACAGATTGCCTACGCCCTCCAGAGCTCCCAGGTGAGCCGAATCTTTTCAACCATCGGCGCCGACCCTCATGACCTCAGTTATTTCTGGATTCTCCCCCCGCTGATGGGTCTTATTGTTCAGCCCATTGTGGGTAATGCCTCTGACCGCACATGGACACGGATGGGGCGCCGTCTGCCTTACCTGCTCATTGGCGCAGTTGTGGCCATCATCGTAATGTGCCTGCTGCCAAACGCCGGCAGCCTGGGTCTGGCCGTCAGCTCTGCCATTATATTCGGTCTGATTATGCTTATGCTGCTTGACACATCCATCAACATGGCCATGCAGCCCTTCAAGATGCTTGTGGGTGATATGGTAAATGAGAAGCAGAAAGGCCTTGCATACTCAATCCAGTCATTCCTCTGTAACGCCGGCTCTGTTGTCGGTTATGTAACTCCCTTTGTACTGGCATGGTTCCTGAGCGGCACAGCCCCCAAGGGAGAGGTTCCCCCCACAGTTACCTGGGCATTCTATATCGGAGCTGCCATCCTGCTGCTGTGCGTGCTTTATACCTTTGCAAAAGTAAAGGAAATGCCCCCGGCCGAGTACGCGCTGTATCACGGTGGCGTGGACCAGTCTAAAGGCAAGAGCGAAAACATGTTCAAGCTCCTGGTCAAGGCTCCCAAGGTGTTCTGGACCGTTGGTCTGGTGCAGTTCTTCTGCTGGGCCGCTTTCCTGTATATGTGGACATACAGCACAGACGCGGTTGCTTCCCAGGCTTTTGATGCACCTGCGGTAAGAGAGGTTGAAGGCCTCACCGTTGACGGCAAGGAATATTCAGCCAAATATATCTTCAGTGACCAGACTCCTGTTGTGGTGGAAGGACATCTTCCCGTGGCAGGTGTGATGGTGAACGGAGAGTTTGAACAGGTCAATACATTTGTGGCTGATGGAGATACACTCATGGCAGGTGGAAAAATTGCTCAGGTTGACGGAGCCGATAAGGTTTCAGCAGACGGCGGTATGGTGGCCGCAGCCGGTCAGGTGGTTAACATTGACGGTGAGGAAATTGAACTCACCTCAGACGCCAACATCGTTCCCAACCTTTACCGCCTCCAGCCCGGAGCTGTTCTCACAGGTGCCACAATTGCTGTTTTAGATGAGACAACCGGCCACTATGATCTTGAGCAGACAACAGAACTGGTTACACTCTCTGATCCTCAGAATGTGACAGTGGAATACCGCACAGTCCTCAACCCTGCATCAGGCGCATATCAGAGCGCCGGTAACTGGAATGGCCTCCTGCTCGCCATTCAGGGTATAGCAGCCGTTCTGTGGGCAATAGTACTGGGTGCTTCAAAGCGTCGCAAACTCGCTTACAGCCTCAGCCTCCTCATCGGTGCTGTCGGCTTCCTCTCAGTAATGTTTATTCACAACCAGTATCTGCTCTTTGTCAGCTACGCACTGATGGGTTGCGCCTGGGCAGCCATGCTGGCCATGCCGTTCACCATTCTCACCAATGCTCTTTCCGGTGGCAATATCGGTACATATCTGGGACTGTTCAACTGTACCATAACAATTCCTCAGATAGTGGCAGCTCTCTGCGGCGGACTCATCCTCGGCCTCTTCCCAGAGCAGGCCAACGGAACCGCTCCCACAGTGATGATGCTTACCATCAGCGGCATATGTCTCCTGGCAGGTGCGCTGTTTGTCTGGATAATCAAGGAAACATTCGGCTCCAAGCAGAATGATATTGAGCCTCTCCAGGCCATGGCAGAGTCTCAGATGAGCACAGACGAGGACATCTGATTCCTCAGTTAAGAAAGATAATAAAACAGACAGAGGGTCCGGATCATCCAGCCCCCCTGTCTGTTTTTTTAATGAAAAAATGGGGAGAATGGATGGTGGTATGAAATTTTTTGCTAATTTTGCACGAATTTAGGGATTAAGCGCCTGTTTCGGAATGTTTATATTCCCTCTTGAATTATGCCCAATAGTAAAAAAACTAAGATAATATCCACCTTCGGGTCCCGCATCACTTCCATAGCCAGTGTGGCTCTGGTGCTGTTTCTTTTAGGTCTGATGGCCATGGGTGCCATGACTGCCCGCACCATCACTGATGATGTCCGCAGCAATATGGGATTCGTTATCAAGATGGAGTATGATGTTCCTCAGGATAATGTCAATTCCCTGAAGCAGGCTCTCCTGGCAGATCCTGCTGTTCAGGTTGTCACTTTTCTCAGCCCTGAGGACATTATGGAGCAGGAAAGCATATACCTCTCTGAGAGTATTGGTGAGGAACTGGATATAAACCCTTATCAGGCTGAGTTTGATGTAAGGATGGTGCCAGAATACGCAGGTGCGGATTCCATCTCGGCCCGCATCGCTTTTTATGAGTCTGCTCCCGGCGTTGACGAAATTATCACTGAGAGTACCCTTGTGGCGGGAGTGGACAGGACTTTTCACAGAATAGGCCGTGTGATGCTCGTTATAGCCATTGTGCTCCTTCTCATCTCCATTGCTTTGATTAACAATACTGTCAGTCTGTCCATTTACAGCCGTCGGTTTGTGATACACACCATGCGCCTTGTCGGTGCCACTTCTGCATTCATCCGTGCGCCGTTTATCCGCGCCGGCTGTCTGAACGGAGCCGTGGCCGGTGTGTTGGCATCAGTAGTGCTGGCTGCCGGACGTACTTATGCCGCTTCTGTGGATCCTCTCCTGGGGCGCGCCTTGGACTGGCCTCAGATATTGGTTCTTTTTGTGATTCTGATAGCTTTTGGCATCCTGCTCTGCGGTATCACGGCGTGGGTGGCTGCCTCACGTTATCTTTCAACAAGTTATGATGAATTGTTTTTGAAATAAAATGACAGAGACTTCAGAACAGCAAGCAGCGCGTCTGCCTCTGCATAAGATAAATTTTATAGCCATGGCCATTGCCGGCCTGATGATAATTGTAGGTTTCATCCTTATGCTTGGCAGTGCCAATTCTCCTGAGGAATTCAATCCTGATATTTTCAGCACACGCCGCATTGTGGTGGGACCCATTATTTCCTTCCTCGGATTCGTGGGCATGGCAATTGCCATCATTCTTAAGCCTAAACAAAAGTAAAACAATAAGATACAATGGACGTTATTGACGCTCTTATCCTTGGAATTGTCCAGGGTCTGGCGGAGTATCTCCCCATCAGTTCTTCCGGTCATCTGGAAATTTTCCGTGAAATTCTGGGCTTGGATCTTTCAGGTGCGGACTCCCTCCAGTTTGACGTTACCCTCCATGTGGCCACAGTTCTCAGCACCATAGTTATATTATGGCGTGAATTCTGGCCGCTGTGTGTAAGTTTCTTTACATTCAAGCGTGATGCCGGTTTCTGGTATGTATGTAAGATTCTGGTTTCATGCATCCCCGTCGGAGTGGTAGGCCTCTGCTTTAAGGATGTGATTGAGCAGTTTTTCGGCACGGATCTGTCACTGGTAGGCTGCTGCCTGCTGGCCACAGCCGCCCTGCTGGCATTCTCTTACTTCTTCCGGACCTTGCCCAATGAACAGGCCGGCAAAAGCATTACCCGCACCGGACGCAATATCACTTTCATTGATGCCTTTGTTATCGGCTGTGCACAGGCTGTTGCAGTTCTGCCCGGTCTTTCCCGCTCCGGTACAACAATTGCCACCGGTCTCATTATCGGCGATAAGCGTGAGGAAGTGGCTCGCTTCTCATTCTTGATGGTGATAATTCCCATTTTGGGAGAAGCTCTCCTTGACCTCAAAAAAATAATTTCACCTGCAGCTGATGCCGTGCCTTCAACGGTGGAGTCCATAGGCTTAGCTCCTATTATAATGGGATTCCTGGCCGCTTTCATTGTCGGCTGTCTGGCATGTAAATGGATGCTTGAACTGGTAAAGAAAGGCAAACTCATCTGGTTCAGTGTTTACTGCCTCATTGTAGGTCTTATCTGTATTGCCAAAAGTTACGGTCTGTTCTGATTGTCTGAAATGAATTTTCTTGAAGGAGAAATATTAGCCATTGACAAACCTCTTGGCTGGACATCTTTTGATGCGGTAAAGCGTGTGCGCGGTGCGCTCACCCGCCGTCTGCATGTCAAGAAAATCAAGGTGGGACATGCCGGGACACTGGACCCCCTGGCCACCGGAGTGATGATTATCTGCACCGGGCGCGCCACCCGCCGCATTGACTCTCTTCAAGCCGGAGTTAAGGTGTATGAAGCCACAATTGCTCTGGGGGCAACCACTCCCTCCTTTGACCTGGAAACTGAGATTGATGCCACTTTCCCCACAGAGCACATAACTGAGCAGCTGGTCCGGGATGTCCTGAGCAAGTTTATCGGACCAATTGAGCAGGTGCCACCGGCTTTCAGTGCATGTAAGGTGGATGGAAAACGTGCTTATGAACTCGCCCGCAAAGGAAAGGAGGTGGAACTTAAACCCAAGTTACTGGTAATTGATGACATTGAGTTACTGAATTACTCCCCTCAGTCAATCACAGTCCGCGTGACATGCAGTAAAGGCACCTATATCCGTGCATTGGCCCGTGACATCGGTCAGGCATTAGGCTCCGGAGCCCATCTGACTGCCCTCCGACGTACACGTGTAGGTGATTTTGACATCAGCTCATGCCTCTCTGTGGATCAGGCTGCTGAACTCATCCGCACAGTTGAAATTGAGATTCCACAAGATCAATAAAATATTACATTATATAATAGTCAGCGAAAAGAATACCAATGAAGCTTTCGCAGTTCAAATTTAACCTGCCCGGCGAACTCATTGCCGAGCGTCCCCTGCCCGAGCGCGATGAATGTCGCCTTATGGTCGTGAACCGTAGTACGGGCCAGATTTCACATCACATTTTTAAAGATATCCTTGATTTCTTTGAGGATAAAGACGTGATGGTATTCAATAATACCCGCGTGTTCCCCGCCCTCCTGTACGGAAACAAGGAAAAGACCGGTGCACGTATTGAGGTTTTCCTCCTCCGTGAACTCAACGCAGATAATAAACTCTGGGACGTGCTGGTGGAGCCCGCACGTAAAATCCGCATAGGAAATAAACTTTACTTCGGTGAGGATGATTCCATGGTCGCTGAGGTAATTGACAATACCACCAGCCGCGGCCGCACTCTCCGTTTCCTTTATGACGGTGATCATGAGGAATTTAAGAAAGCGCTGTATGCACTCGGCCGCACACCTCTGCCCGCATATATCAAGCGTGAGAGTGATGATCAGGATCGCACTGATTATCAGACCATCTTTGCGGATGTTGAAGGCGCTGTGGTTGCTCCGGCTGCCGGTCTCCATTTCAGCCGCTCACTTCTTACCCGCCTTGAAATAAAGGGCATCCGCAAGGCTTTCATCACAGTTCACAGCGGCCTGGGTGCTTTCCGTGAGATCGATGTGGAAGACCTCACCAAGCACCGCATGGATTCTGAACAGATGTTCACTTCAGAACAACTAATCAATACCGTAAACGAGGCCCGTGATACCGGACATCAGGTCTGTGCCGTGGGAACTTCTGTCCTCAAGGCAATTGCCTCAGCGGAGAGCATGGGCGGACACATGAAGGAATATGTGGGATGGACCAACAAGTTCATTTTCCCGCCTTACGAGTTCACCGTGGCCACCTCACTGGTCACAAACTTCCATCTTCCGCAGAGCACAATGCTCATGCTTGTTTCTGCTTTCGGTGGATATGACTTCATCCGTGAGGCTTATCAGGAGGCTATCAAGGAAAAATACCGTTTCGGATGTTACGGTGACGCCATGCTTGTATTATGAACCCGCTCACCTCTTTACAGTATGACCGCGCCGTGGCGGCTTGCCGAGCAATATTCAGCGACAAGCTGGATGACTACGGAGCTTCATGGCGCATAATGCGCCCCCAGGCCATTACTGACCAGCTTTTCATTAAGGCAAAACGCATCCGTACCATTCAGATTGCAGGCCATTCAGCTGTGGATGAAGGTATTCTGCCTGAATTTATGGGTATCTTCAATTACAGCCTGGTGGGAATCATTCAGCTTGAGCTGGGACACGCGGACTGCAAGGATATTGACAAGGCCCGTGCCCTGGAGCTCTACGATGATGCCGCTGCCCGGGCCAAGGCCCTCATGGAAGCCAAGAATACTGATTACGGTGAGGCCTGGAGGAGCATGCGCGTCCTCTCCTTTGATGATATCATTCTGACAAAGATTGAACGCACCAAGGAAATTGAGGACAACGCCGGCTCCACAAAGGTTTCGGAAGGTATTGACGCCAATTACTTTGATATGGCCAATTATGCCATCTTTGCCATCATCAAACTCACTGAATAAGCATCTGCGCCGCATCCTGGTGCTCCTTTGCCGCATCGGAGTTGGTGCGGTGTTCATCATCTCCGGCTGGGCCAAGGCCGTGGATCCTTTCGGCTTCATGTATAAAGTCATGGAGTACCTCAGTGTGTGGAACCTTGAGTTCCCCCGGGAGGTGGTCCTGGCTGCCTGTGTGGCTCTCTCAACTTTTGAGTTTGTAACCGGAGCATGTATAATTACGGGAACCCTCCGCAGGGTTGCCGTCTGGTGCGCGGCCCTGCTGATGGCATTTATGTTGCCTCTCACTTTGTACATTGCGCTTTACAGTCCCGTCTCTGACTGCGGATGCTTCGGAGATTTCCTGGTACTATCAAACTGG
>CAZNBD010000035.1:14701-18572 GCA_964571405.1 uncultured Bacteroides sp.
CCTTGATGAACTGCCGGACAGCACATGGACTTATGTGGGAGATGTGGTTCCGGATAATCAGTCTGAAGAAGCTCCCGTGATTGCCGTACTTGATCAGGACGGTCAGGATGTCACTGACTTGATTGTTGATCCTGACGCAGATCAGCTCTGGCTTATTATTGTAGAACCTAATGTACAGTTCCTCTCAGGCAGCCATTTTGTCAGGCAGCTTTATCAGTATTGTAACAGGAACAATATTGACATGAATGCCATTGTCTCCGGCCAGGACGGCGCACGGGCATGGCGTCAGATGATTCACCCGGAATTTCCGGTTTACTCTGCTGAGGACACAGCTCTGAAGTCTTTGGTGCGTGGTTCGGCTGCTGTAGTTTATTCATCCGCAGGACTGATCAAATGGAAGAGAACCCTCAATAGTATGGATGAAGAGATGCTCACGGATTCCTCCGCACTGTCTGACCTTCAGCCGGTGGAGGACGGCCGGATTTTGGGCTCTATAAATCTGTTGGCGCTGGGAGTGCTGGTGGTCCTCGCTTTCTTCGGTGTCATTCCCGCCATCGTGCGCAGGATTATCAGACTCTTTCGTAAAAAGAACGTATCCTGACTGATTTTTACATAAAAAATCATTACCTTTGCAGAATAATTCAGCCCCGTGCTGAACATTGTTCAAACATAAACTCTCAATAAAATATATCCCAAGATGAGAAAAAACATTGTGGCCGGCAACTGGAAGATGAACACCACTGTTCCTGAAGGTCTTGCCCTGGCAAAAGAAGTAAACGAAGCGCTTAAAAGCGAGAAAGCTAAATGTGACGTTATAATCTGCGTTCCCTTCACACACCTCGTTCCCGTGGCTGAAGCTATTGATTCTTCCGTACTCGGTCTCGGTGCTGAAAACTGCGCTGATCATGAAAAAGGTGCTTACACCGGTGAGGTTTCTGCAGCCATGGTTGCTTCAACCGGAGCTCAGTATGTAATCCTCGGTCACAGTGAACGCCGTCAGTATTACGGTGAAACATCTGAAACCCTGCGTGATAAAGTTGCTCTGGCTCTGCAGAACAATCTCAAGCCCATCTTCTGCATCGGTGAAGTTCTGGAAGAACGTGAGGCTGACAAGCACTTTGACGTTGTTCGCAAGCAGGTTGAAGAAGGTCTGTTCAATCTCAGCGCTGAAGACTTCGGTAAGATTATCCTGGCTTATGAACCCGTATGGGCCATCGGTACCGGCAAGACTGCCACTGATGATCAGGCTGAGGAAATGCACGCTTTCATCCGCGGCGTTGTGGCTGAAAAGTACGGCAAGGAAGTGGCTGAGAATACTTCAATCCTCTACGGCGGCAGCTGCAAGCCCTCTAACGCTGCTCAGCTCTTTGCTAAACCCGACGTTGACGGTGGCCTCATTGGCGGCGCTTCACTCAAATGCGCTGACTTCATGGGCATTGTTAACGCTTTCTAATTTTAATATAATAACGGTCAGGGAGGAGTTTATACTTTTCCCTGACCTTTTCATCATATAAATCGTACTCCTGTGCTGACATTTAACAAGATATTATTGACGGCCCTCTGTGTTTCTGCCTTTATGCCCGGTTTATCCGCCCAACAAACACAGCAGTCAACAGTATGCATAACTGACAGCATTAACGCTGCCGGAAACATACGTATTGAACAGCCGGCGTCTGTTGCTGCCATGGTGACTTCCACCATTGTGGCACCTACCTCTGAGTCCGGAAGTGCAGCTCCTGTGTCAAACCAGGCCGCTGCCACTCGCTCAGGTTACCGAGTACAGGTTTTTGATGATAATAACCCCAGGACAGCACGCCAGCAGGCTGCAGCCAGACAGGCTCAGATGCACGCTGCTTTCCCCCAGTGGAGAGCTTACGTAAATTTCAATTCGCCTTACTGGCAGGTGCGTGTAGGTGATTTCCATTCCCGTGCCCAGGCTGAGGAAGCCATGCGCACAATCCGGGAAGCTTTCCCTGCTTCTGCTCCTTACATCCGCATTGTGCGGGACAAGATTCATTACAATGATTAACATCATGTATTAATATCATGTCTCTGACTCAAACCTCTGATTTTGATAAACAGCGTATCAGTGAGTTAGCTTCTCACATAAAGGCAATAATTGAACTCGTCGGAGAAGACCCCACACGTGAGGGACTTCTCAAAACCCCTGAACGTGCCGCCAAAGCCCTCTGGTTCCTCACTTCAGGATACCGCACGGAACCCGAGCAGATTGTCACTCAGGCCCTGTTCCGCAATGAAGGCTCTGACATGGTCATTGTAAAGGATATTGAGTTTTACTCAATGTGTGAACACCATATCCTGCCATTCTTCGGACACGTCAGCGTGGGATATATTCCGGATGGGAAGATAGTAGGGCTGAGCAAGATTGCCAGAGTGGTAAATGCTTTCGCACGGCGTCTGCAGGTACAGGAGCGTTTTACTGTTCAGGTGGCAGATTTGCTCAAGGAAAAACTCAATGCCCGCGGAGTGATTGTAAAATGTTCCGGACAGCACATGTGTATGAAAATGCGCGGTGTGGAGAAACAGTCCAGTTCCACAGTTACCGTGTACTGTAACGGTATTTTCAAGGAATCACCCGAACTCAGGGCCGAATTCCTCAATTTTTCTCAAAAAAATTTGGAGAACTGAACCTCTTTGCTTAACTTTGTGTTATTAATACAAACGGCAAGAGAGCCACAGTACGAACAACCACATCAAAGTGGATTGGGAAACTCTTCAAATTATATTGAAATACCGAGAACAAGCTTAGCCGACCGATGGCGGGCCTCAGCCCCCGGTTTCCGGGGGAGCCTTTGAGCCGGAGGATTACAAAGGGCGGCGAGCACTCAAACCCTGTTTTTTCGGAGTTTCATCGCATCCTTTGGTGTGGCCTTATTAAGAACCGGACGGTTGAGCTCAGCTCCCGCCCGGTTCTTTTGGGATCGCCAATAACCAGGCGAATATTGGAAAATGATGCCCTTGAGTTTATTTAACATCAGATGTAAGGAGATTCTGAAGGACAAGTGCGTTGTTATGCTCGGTATCGTGAGATGAGTATAATAAGGTTACTACAGGCTTACCAGAAATGAGTTCCTTTAAAGCGTTGTAGGCCGGATTCTTTAATAGTTCCGCCTTATAACGTTCTTCAAATTCTGTCCATTCGGCAGTGGGATTCTCGTGGAACCACTGGCGTAATTCGGCAGAGGGAGCAATTTCTTTATCCCACAGGTCGTAATGGAAAGTTTCATGTGAAAGCCCTCTCGGCCAGAGGCGGTCCACATATATTCTGAATCCGTCTTCTACTGAAGAGACTTCGTAGGCTCTTTTTATACCAACTTTTGTTTTCATACCTTTAAAAAAGTTTTTTATTACGGTTTGCTTTTCTCCGGTCAAGACTGCGTGTAATTGCTTGATCAAAATCCTCCATATTTCTTATCCGGACTTCTTGTTATTTTATTTATTATTTGAACAAATGGAGCGGCCCACATGTTTGTACTTTCAAATAAATAATTAAATCTTTTGAAATAAATTTTCATTAGTTATGTTACAGACAGAATATAAATTTGGAGAAGTCCACTCACTTGCAGACCAGATTCAGGTTGCGGAAGATCATGCTCAGTTCCACCGTATTTTTGAAAATACCAATGGTGGGATAGTGCTTCTGGCTCTCAAGGCCGGTCAGAAACTTGATGAGCATCTTGCTCCTGCAGAAATCATGGTTACGGCAATTGAAGGTTCAATTGAATTCACCATGATTGACAAACCTCACACAATCAACGCCGGAGAGTTTATACTCGTCGGTGAAGGTGTACCACATAGCGTATTGGCCAAGGCTGATTCAAAAGTAATGATTGTTAAAGTAAAAGCCTGA
>CAZNBD010000036.1:0-18534 GCA_964571405.1 uncultured Bacteroides sp.
ACACAATTGGCGGGGGAGTTCTCATCTCCTGGCTGCCGTGGTTAGTATCTTATTTACTGGCCACAGGACACTGAAACATTCTTCTCTCTCCTTCTCTCTTCTCCATGGTCGTTCCCGGTATTCTCCGGGGGCGACCTTTTTATAATTTATTCTTAAATTGTTTGATTATTCTGAAATTGTTTTATATCTTTGTTGCGAAATTTAACTACTAAAGAATTTCAGACATGAGTAAACAAAAGATTTCTATCGTAAACGGCGTTGAAATTTTCGCCGAAATCAATGAAAAGGGAAACGTTTTCGTTCCCATCAAACCCATCTGCGCAGCCCTTGGTATCGCTGATAATAAACAGCGCGAGAAAATTTTGGAAGATGACATTCTCGCTTCAGTTGGTACCCTCAGGGTCTCAACTGGAGTAGACGGAAAACAATATGAGATGTTCTGCCTCCCATTGGAATATGTCTACGGATGGATATTTACCATCAATCCTAAGAACGTCGCTGACTCTGCCAAAGAAGCCGTTAAAAAGTATCGCCGCGAGTGTTACGAAGTCCTGTACCGACACTTCGCTGGAACAATGAAGAAACAAATTGAGGCAAACGAAGCCGAAATTGAATATCTCAAGGCCATCAACGAAGCCATCTCCCGCGAAAAAGAAGCGAAAGCCGACAGAATAAAGGCAGAAAAAGCCCTCGCCAATGTCAGGGCTTCAAGACTTGATTCTTCTCCCACTCTGGAGTTCGAATAATAGTTAAATTCAACGTTGCCCTATGTAAAGAGTTACATGGGGCAACTTTTTTACTCAAAAATTTGGCGGTGTCAGTAACTTGTCGTACTTTTGCAGTGCTTTCCACATATCTCTTGAGCGGATGAAAGTCCGCCGACATACCGCAGCGGGCATTTTTTATGCCCTGCTGTTGATAATACAGAGTTCCGTCCCGTGCGGTGCGTTAATGCGCCCGCTGCTCGAGAGAGTGGAAAGCAACGGGGAGCGGAACTCTTTTTGCTCCCCATAAGATAATCAACATATTGTTCAATTTCATTTTAATGCTTTCCAAAATGAACGAATTTGAAAAACGGCTCGGAGCACTGCGCTCCAAGTACAAGGCAGAACAGCGTCAGATCACCCGGGACTCCATCCGTACCATCGGCCGGCTCAACACCGCCATCGGCCAGACACGCATCCCGGAAGCCCGAGAAACCCTCCGGGCCCGCAAGCAACAGGAGTATGAGAACATGCGCCGATCCCACCAGTACTGCAAGAAGTGTTACCATCAGCAGCTGGAACTGATAAGCGAAGAGTATGCCCTCCACAATCAGACCACACCCTCAAACCGCCAGCTCCGCCGCATCATGAAACAACTCTGCGCCGTGGCCGAGTCCAGAGACCAGAAAACCTTCACAATCTCCTTTGGAGACAACCGCCGAGGAGAAATCACTTTCAGCTGATTAATATAACACTCTTCATTAAGAGCCGATGCTTCTTTCATATTAGCATCGGCTCTTGTCTTTTATAGCCCCCGCGTCGTTGTCTAATTTTGTGACATGGCAACAACAATTTTGACATCTCTCCCTGAAAGTGGCTATGTTCTCACTTCTCGTCTTGATACAATCCGGGCACGTACGGACAAGACAAAGGTGGAAGTATCTGTCATACGTGATCCGGAAGGTGAAATAGACGTGTTCTTCACCACAACACTCTATGCCTTCAATGGAATTGTGGAACTCTCCGCCCTTGGAACTCTTATTGAGGAGCGGTTCCGGGCTAAAGGTCTTATTACAGATATGATATCTGTGGTAATAGATGGAGATTCTGTGGACTTTATGGCGCTGTACTGCAATCATGGCCTCAATACAGACTTTGATTACAGAAATTGTTTTTGGACCACATCCGGGACATCACTCGTGCATCGTACTTCTGCCATATGTCTTGCTCATCATTTTACTGGATCTGACCAATATCACGTTAAAGTGGTAGGCACAGATTCCACCGGTAAAATTGCCATGGTTGAAAGAGACTTCACCCGTATGGGTGGTTCTTTTTGGGTGTCATTCTCGGTTGATGAAATTTTGCGCTTTGCTCTGAACCAGACGGATTATGAAACGAATGATGTTATCACCAAGGTTGCGTACTTTTCAATTGAATACGGCACATTACAAAAAATCTTTTATCTGGTTGAGGACCCGTTTTTCTTGACCTTCAGGTTCCGGAATCTGTTCAACGCTCCAGAATATATTGATATCGTAGGCAAGGTAACGCGCAAGACTGTTGTTGACCGCGACACTGCTATTTGCGGTGGCCGATCCCGGCAGTACAACCAGGTTATTAACCGTACTTACGAGGTTGAGACAGGCCCTCTCACTCCTGACCAGGCGCTTTCAATAGAACAGTTGATTTCTTCATATGAGGTAATGCTTATTGCTCCGGCAGAAGATTATGATATCATCATTACAGACCATACTTGTGAGGTTGATAATGATGACTCCTCCTTGTTGACAATGAAGTTCACTTTCAGACTTTCTTCTGACCGCCCTACCCTCCTTGATTCTGAGATGGATGCACTCGCACCATCAATCTCCCATATTTTCTCACAAGAATTTACGGCAGTTTTCGCATGATCAGGAAGGGTATTCACATCTCTCAGGCGCGTAAAATGCTTGATTCAGGGCAACCGGTATCCCTTACAGTGGTAAGACTGCGTGACGGCTCCCTGATTACTTATGAAAATGCAGTATCTCTCCGGTATGATTATTACAAAGGAACCCGCACAATAAAGTTGCTCAAGTCGGGTCAGATGCGTACATTACATGATGTGTGCATCATCGGAATTGATGACTTTGATGTTTACATTTAACCCTCTTCTCAATGGATATTTTATCTGATACTTTTTCAATTCATGACATCCCGATGACCAACGCCAGAGCGGCGATAGTCACCAAGACGGCCGAGGTGTTCCGCGAATCCGACAATCTTCCTGTCCGGAATATTGACGGGAAGGAATATGTGGCATGGGGCGCCGATGACCAAATGCCATATAATATAATTGACCTTATTGAGGCAGATGAAACCCTTGCCACTTGCCAGGTGTTCAACGCCGAGGTGTGTTATGCCTCCGGACTAAGGTATTGCACCTCTGACGCCTCAAAAACTGTTCAGTCTGAAGTCAAGAGCTTCTTAATGGATAATCCTTTACCCGCTTATTTCCTTGGCGTGTGTCAGGATTTGATGTACTTCAACTTTGCCGTGTCCGTCATTATACTTAACGAGGACGGAAACAAGATTGTGGAACTGCATCGGAAACCGGCTTGCTATTGCCGCTTTTGTCCGGCAGATCCAAAAACAGGCAAAATTACAAAAGTGATGTTTGGCTCTTTTCGCAATATGCAGCCTGATGACGTTCTTGAAGAGATTGAACTCCTCGATCCTCGCTCCCCATGGAAGGACTTGCAGCAACGTATGGGACGCCGCTCAACTCGAAAAAATCCTGATGCAACCTGCACGAAAACACGTAAATTTGCCATACTCTCACGTTTCCCGGGGGTGGATTCCATGTATTATCCAATTCCGCATTATGCGGCCTTGTTCAGAGGAAACTGGTATAATATCAAGCGACTGATTGGCGCGGCTAAGGAGTCCAAACTGAAGAATGCCGCTCCTATCAAGTACGTAATCGAGGTGTCAAGCCGGTACTGGGATGACCTCTTCTCAAAACGCCATATTGTTACGAAAGAGGAGCAGGTGAAGCTCATGAATGAGAAGAAACGAGAGATGATTGAATTTCTCACAAATGTTGAGAACTCCGGCTCTGTGCTGTTCACGGGGAAAAGCATATCTCTTGACGGTAAAGGTGAATCTCCGGATATCACCGTGACTTCCATAGATTCCAAAACCAAAGAGGGTGGGGACTGGGAGAGTGACATCGCAGAGGCAATAAATGTACTGTGCTTTACTATGCGTGTTCATTCAAATCTTGTAGGCTCGGTACCCGGAAAGTCCCAGACAAATAACTCGGGCTCTGATAAACGTGAACTGTACACCATCGCTCAGGCACTGAAAAAACCTTATCGTGATGTGTTGTTCCTGGTCCACCAGATAATAATAGAATTCAATGGCTGGAAGGGTGTTCATCCTGACTGTCCTTTCATTCAGTTAACAACCCTTGACGAACACACTGACGCCAAGGAAGTAACCGTTAAATCCAACTACGATGACTCTGAACCTGACAAATGAACGCATTAGGGCTCTCATTCCTAATGTCATACACGAAGCAAAAGGTGAAATGTCGCTCTGCGATAAATTGAAGCCTTGGCTGGAGGATAGCGAGGCGTGGATCCGTGATAATTTCCTTGGTGAGATGGAAATTCCGGAGTCAATATTCAGCCTTGTGGAGCGTATTGTTGTCAACAAGGCTTTCTGTGAGGCTATACCGTCTCTTGATTTATCTCTGACCCCTGCTGGCTTCAGTGTTATCAACACCGATGGACGAGCACCGGCTTCAAAGGAGCGTGTTGAGCGTCTTATAGTTACATTAACGTCTACTGTTGAGGACGCTCTGTATCGCCTTGTCGTCTCCCTTCATAACTTTGAGGAGTGGCGAACATCTGAAATAGGCAAGTGGTGGCTGGCTACTTTCATCCCGAACCTTAACGAGGTGCCGCGCTTTAGAGGTCAGTCAGACCTGTTGACTGCATACCGGACTATGCGCTCACATGCACTACGCTTTGAGCAAGAAATTGAGGAATTATACCTTGGCTCAGTTTTAGGATCATTACGTGATCGGCAATATATTCACTCGGATCTGTCAACGTTGATAACGATGATTCGCCAAGCGGAGATTCGCTATATAGGCTTCCATATGCGCGACCAGAAGGCTAAGTGCCCGGATGAACATGAGGTGTGGCACCTTGTCCGCCCGATTATGGAACGGCTTAAATACTTCCCGGAGCTGCATCAACAGTGGCAGGCTGAGATGGGAAGCCGCTTTAATCCGGAACCGTACAAGAATGATATTAAAGGTGGGTTTTATTTCTGATGGCTACTGTTCTTAATCTATCCGTTCCGCAATCCTGGGCTGACCTCTCACAGGACCAGCTCAGATTTCTGCTGCAGTCATTAGTAAAAGTGCAGCACTCAAACCGAAATGTCCGATTCCGGTCTGAAGAGGATTATTCGGAACAGTCTTTCGCTCAGGTGGCAACACGTTGCCTTTTTAAGTGGTGCGGTCTCAGGCTTATATGCCCTTATGCTGACGGATGGCTCGTGTCCTCTGACGGCACGGAATATAAATTGTTAACATGGCAGGTGGCATCGGCCATAAAACACCTTGACTGGGTAAAAGAATTGCCCTCAGAACCGGTCAGACTTGATATAGTGGATGGAGCCAAGGCGGTGCCTGCTGACATTTCATCAGACTTCACTTTTGATAACTGGCTATCCTGCGAGGCGCTGTGGCAAGCTTACCAGATGACCTTGGATGATTCATTATTGCTCCAGATGGCCGAAATCCTCTATCGTAAAGACGGTATCAAGGCCGACCAGGCCGCCTTACTGGGTATTTTTTACTGGTGGGCAGCGGTAAAATCCATGGTGTCTGATATGTTCCCTAATTTTTTTAAGACATCAGGTGAGAACGGTGACCCACCATCGGCCGATAGCATGCGCCGAAGCATGGACGCTCAGATTCGTGCCTTGACAAAAGGTGACATCACCAAGGAAAAAGAAATATTGGGTCTGGAAGCCATCCGTGCCTTGACAGAACTTGATGCTCAAGCCCGCGAATATGATGAAATAAACAAAAAATATTCTTCAAAATGAAATCAAATAATTTTAACTGGGACGCGGCCAAGTTCTTTGAGCGTTTAACGGACTCAAACCGCCATGCAAAGGCTAATGGATATGTTTTTGTTCGTGTTTCATCGCTTGAAGGATTCCAAGGTGCGCTTGATCAAATGTATTCGGCACAGGCTTTCGTTGCCGTTGACGATACTTCAGAAGGTTATATGGCGATTGATAACTCCCCGCACACACGAAGGGTTAAAACCGTTTTCCTCGCCATGCGCCATGCCGAAGATGACCCTGAGGCCCGTGAGGAATGCCTGGAGAATATACGCGAATTATTCCGCCAATTTATGTCAGTGCTTCTGATGGAGCGCACGCGCTTGGCTGAGAATTGTGTATATCTCAATGAAAATATACATTTCAATGAGATTGACCGATACTTCTTCACGGGCTGCGCCTGTGCTTATTTCCAAATCGCTGCCGATACTTATACTAATCTTGCTTTCAATCCTGAGGAATGGCTGACAAATCCGTAGAAGCTCGTAAAAAATATGTCGAGGCATGGAATAAAACCATGATTAATATATGGCAGGAGCGCATATTTAAACTCAAAGTAATTGACAAACGAAACTTGTATAATTCCATTATGCTTTTTCGGTTTAAGCCAGATGACCGAATTGTTGATATTAGTATAGAGTTTAAATTCGCTGAATATGGTTTGTGGCAGGATCTCGGCACCGGATATGAATATTCGCATGATAATGGCGGTGATTTAAAATTTCTTGATGAATCTTATCGAGAAGAACACAATTTGGATAAGCCTCGAAAACGTGGACTCAAATGGGGTGGTGGTTATACAAGTGGTTTCCCTCGTGCACGCCGTCCTTGGTTCAGTACAAGATATTATTCATCGGTGATGAATCTGCGTGACTACTTGGCAGAATCTCTTGGATCCGAGTTTATTGGTATGTTTGCTCGTCTCGATGCCAATGATTTTCGGAACAATAGCGATTACTACAAGAAAAAGGGTTGGTCGTAACTACCCGTTAATGTCTTTTAGCCCTTCGCTTTTATGACCTAATTTTGATGCAAAATTCTTACTGAAATATGACTGACTATTCCTCTCTCCAGACAAAAGTTGATGCGCTGAAGGCAATGGTGGCAGTGAATTCCATCACTCCCACTTACCTTGGTTCGTTGCTTGAGGACTTCCTCACTCAGATACAGGCTATTGACATGACCAGTCTAAGCGATGATATCGCGGCTGCGATAGTAAATGCCTCATCTGCACTCTCAAAAGCAAATAATGCGCTTGTAAAAGCGGATAATGCTGAATCTGTATCTTCTGATGCTTTATCTAATGCACTCACTGCCTTAGAAAAAGCAACCTCTGCCATTGCGGCTTCAGGGGCAGCAGTCCAGAACTCTACTGACGCTCTTTTATTAGCACAGGAGGCTAAAGATACGGTTCTTGATAATATGGACCGAATTGAGTCCCTTGAGGAGAATCAGAAAAAGATGCGTAATGAGATTCAGGGTGATGCGTACTACGCCCATGAGGAGTTTGGGAAGGTTCGTGCCGAGATGGCTATATTGGATGAGGAGCTGGGTATGCGCATTGATGAGGCTTATGACTGTGGGGATCGTGCCCGGTCGGAGGCTAAGGCTGCCCAGGCGTCGGCTGATGCTGTTGGACGTTCTGTTGTGGTTCTCTCCGGTGAGGTTGAGGGCGTTAAGCAGACGGTTGAGCAGGTTAAGGCTCAGCAGAATCTGAACATGCAGTCTCTGACGTCTCTGGGAACTGCCGTAGCCGGTATGGCTACTCAGGTTACGGATGCTGTTGTCAGGGATCAGGAGCATGATGATCGGCTGAGCAAGTGTGAGCTCAATGATCAGGAGCATGATGAGCGCCTTGCTGATCTGGAGAAACGTATTGATACTGTTCCGGTGCGTGAGCTGGAGGCTGTGTGCGTTCAGCTTGTCACTGACAGTGCTGCTTATGTTTTTGAATTGGGTGGTGCGGTGCGTGTTGAGCCTGCCGATGCGGCTGATTACTATTACTATGAGAGCGGTATCATGGATATCACGGAGGGCTGGGACATTGATCAGTGCTCAGTGATGAGTGCGGAGTCCGGTGCTGATGAGATACAGTCTGAACAATCCGAGCAAACCGATCAAATCAATGAAACCGATCAAACCGAGCTGTCAGATGAGTAATATGTGTAATGATAAGGTGCGTCCGTCTGTTCTGATTCATTCTCTGTGGACTCGGCCGCTTGAGAGGGGGATGTACGGTGTTGACCGTTTTCATCACCTGATGTCTGATATCTGGATGTTTGCGCTGTCTTTGTCTTACGCCATGCGTGAGGGGTACGAGATGGAGCTTCATACGGATTCTCTGGGTGCGTCACTGCTGTCTTTCTTGCCTTACAGGCGCATTCATACTACTCTGGATGATATTCCCGGTGATCTGAGTTCCCGTTTCTGGGCCATGGGTAAGATCTGGGCTCTGGATAACAGTCCGGAGGATGCCGTTCACATTGACGGTGATGTTCTGATCAAGGATGGCTCTCTGCTGGAGCATTCTCCGGAGGAGAAGGTGATTGTTCAGTGTGTGGAGAATGCGGGTCCGGCTATGTGGGATTTGATTCCTATCCGTGAGCAGTGGCGTGAGTTCATGGTTCAGATGGATATTGACGGTGGTATTGGCGCTCAGTTCAATACCGGTGTGCTGGGTATTTCTGATCCGGTTCTGCGGGCTGAGTATGTGAGGCGGTACATGGCTTCTGTGGCTGAGGCCTCAAGGCGTTTCGGGTTTGTTCTGGATAATAATCAGAACCTTACACCTGACCTGACTACCGAGCAGCTGCAGCTGTACTGTCTGACGGTGGAGTCCGGGGCCAAATTTCACTGTGTTCTGAACGAGCAGACTCCCCGGGCGGCGGGTTATTACCCGGGGTATCAGCACCTGGTGACTTCTCGGAAGTATCAGGCGGCTGTGATGGATAAGGTGCGTAAGACCCTGCAAACTTTTTTCCCGGATATTTATAATTCAACTTTAAAGATATGTCAGAGATTTTAAGAAAGATACGGTTTGTTCTTCCTGACGGGAGAGAGGCTGATATTGATGTGAGCCAGTGGGTATACGAGCGGATAAACGAGGTTTACAGTGGTCTCAATTCTTTTTCCAGGAATGTGCGGACCTTGGAGACCAAGGTTTCTGCCTTGGAGGATAAGGATATTGAGCTTAATGCCAAGATTACGAGCCTTCAGTCGTCTGTGAACGGGATGTCATCCACGATTTTCGGCAGTTCCAACTGGGCAATCTTGAGCAGCAAGGTTAATTCCAATGTTATTGCGATACAGAAGCTTGGTGAGCGACACAATGAGGAAATTGCGGCTCTGCAGGATCTTATCTTTCCTGTTCTTAAGGACCGGGCTGTTTCTGAGCTGCGTGCTGTCGGCTGCTCTGATGAGGCTATTGAAGAGGTGTATGAGTACTGGGATGAGCGCTTCCTGCCGGCAACCTTTGACGGGTTTGAGCATAAGTTCAACCGTCTCATTGATGAGCTTGGGTACAGTGCTGATGATGCGCTGCTGTGTCTGGCTGTGGTTCCTGAGCTGACCGATGATGATATTGATATTTCAGCCCAGGTGCGCCAGAGCTGGGCCGGGATGGTCAATGAGCAGACGGGAATTCTCTCTTTACAAAATGCCCTCAAGGATAATTCTACTTGCATAATTCCACCTCAGATTCCAGAAGGAGCAGTAGTTAAAATTTTTGATAGTGCGTTTCAGAGTTCTGTGGTGAAGTTCCTTCCTGCATATGATTATTCAGAGGCTACTTCAATAATAAGTTTATGCTATTTTGCCGAGAGACTAAGGAGATTCCCGAGTATAAATGCGCCCAAAGCACAGAAAGTTAACTGGGTGATGTGCATGACCAACGACGTTAGGTGGGTAGGTGATATTGTTGCAGATAATGCAACTGAAACTACAGGAACATTCGCTAATTTAGGCCGTGCGGTTAAAGAATCCACTCCTCCAGGTCTGCGGCCTATTCTTGTAAAGAGATTGCCAAGAGTAGTGAGATTCCCCAATTCTTTAAGAAGTGCACAAATGTTCGGTGGCAGTGTTATAGGTGACTGGGTGGAGGTTCTTGACTTCCCCAAATCAACCCATTCACCATCGTCAATCCATCTCACTCAGGTTACTAAATTGCCAGATATATTCAATATACCTCTGGCAAAAAACTGGACTCAGGCATTATTCTGGAGAACGACAAAGATTAAGTTTTTCCGGAACAATCCGGATACATCCTGTTGTACTAACTTCTCAGAAATGTTTGAGTGTTGGCCAGCACCCGGGACATCATCTTCCCTGGAGGAGGTTGTGCTTGATCTGAGCAGCGCCACCAACCTGACGGATATGTTCTATGCCTGTGACAAGCTGACGGATCTCTTCCTGACCGGGCTTGGCACTCAGGAGAACTGTACTGATCTGGTTGTTTCAGACAGTCCGTGGGAGAACGGTGTTGAGGAGAGTCTGCTGACTAACTCCTTTGACCGTGCCAAGGCCGGTTATGAGCCGATGGGCGTGACTCTGAGTGCCAGCACATATGAATCTCTGAGCGATGAGGACAAGGCTGCCATCACGGCCAAAGGTTTCACTCTGAAATGTTGATGTTCTTAAAAAATAAATATTGTATGAAAACAAGTAATCTTATAACCCTGACTGCGGAAGAAGGCCATTATATTGTGCCTGTCAATAATGAAACGGTTCCTCCGGAGAAGCCGAGCCGTATTGTTGTTCTGGCTGTAACTGACAGCGCAGACAATTACTGTGAAATCACAGAAGAAGAGGCACAGAAAGTCTTCAACCAAATTGAACAGTACCGTGCCGCCCGCGCAGCGGAACTTGAAGCCGCCATGGGGCCGGACGGACCCATATAGACGCCGAATCAGGATAAACAGTTACCAATAAGCGAACGAAAGCCGAACTGAATGTCGGTTCTCGTTCGCTTATTTGTTGTAAAGACGTGTACCTAATTTTTCACTGCTCAATTTAACGACTCCAATTACTGGCACACATGCACCCCTGCATATTCCGCGGGGCGCAGACGGCGGAGCGCCCCGCGTTCCGTAGGGCGGACGGGGAAACAACAGACGGAAAAAGTGGAAAAATTCTCCTTTTAAATCCATTAATTGCCTGATTTTTAAGGTTCGTGAATTATAAGCCCCTGGAAAAATTCAAAAATTCATAAAAATCCAACCTATTTTTATAGGCAATTTACATTATAGCTCAATCGTTTATATATCATTGAATTTTTTTCTATGTTATTTCTTTGTCGTATGGGTAAAAATTTGTATATTTGCAGAGAGAAAAATAATTTTAAGATGCCCCTTCCAATCGTCATATTGTCTATTATCCTTTTTCTGAAATTCCTTTCCAGCCCAAAGGAACAGCAGCAGGTTGAGAATGGACTTCGGTCTCGGGACTACAGGCACCCATGGTTTGGGAAGACTAAGAGACATCGAGGAACCAAAAAATATTTTTGGGATTGATTGAAATCTCCGCACGAGAGCCGTATCTTACGATGCGGCTCTTTTTGTGTCTTTTAACCTGTGTCTGTCTCTCTCTACTTTTGTAGAAAAAATATCCTTCTATTTATGAGTAACATGACAGATACAGCAACAGTCAACCTTTTCGTTAATGGTGAGAAGGCTGAGGAGGCTATGTCAAGGTTGCGTACTAAAGCCCAAGACTTAAAAAAAGCTCTTGATGACGCAGTAAATGCCGGCGATGATAAGAAAGCCCAGCGTCTACAAAGGGAACTCAACCAGACAAATAAAGAACTTGGCCGTGTTGAATCTTCGGCTAAAGGAGTGGGCGTTGTGCTTAATAACCTTAGTGGCACCTCAATTCACGGGTTGCAAAATGCGCTCAAATATCTTAAAAAGGAGCTTAGATTTGCGAAACCAGACACTGAAGCTTGGTACCGCTATTCAGAAGAAATAAACCGTGTAACGGCCAGAATTGAGAAATTAAACCATGAACTAAAAGGCGGAAGTTCTTTGTGGGGAAAATTTACAAATTTGGCTAATGATACATGGGCCTCAATAGACCTGATTTCACGAGGCATCCATTTTATTGTAGACGGCCTGCATGAGTATGTAGACGCTTACGCCGAAATGGATCAGGAGATGGCTAATGTCCGCAGGTTTACTGGAATGACAGAGGAACAGGTGTCTTCCCTGAATGAAGAATTCAGAAATATTGACACTCGTTCATCACGTGCGCAGCTTAATATGCTCGCACAGGAAGCTGGCCGGCTTGGTCTTTCTTCGCAAGAAGACGTCCTCGGATTTGTCCGGGCTGCTGATAAAATCAATGTCGCACTTGATGACCTTGGTGAAGGTGCCACACTTACTTTGTCAAAATTAACAGGTATTTTTGGTGACAAAGAACGATATGGAACGGAGCAGTCTCTTCTAAAAGTCGGTTCTGTAATAAACGAATTATCTCAGAATTGTTCTGCGTCAGCTCCTTATTTGGCCAACTTCGCAGAGCGCATGGGCGGTGTAGGTGCGCAAGCAAATATGACAATCCCACAAATCATGGGTTTTGGAGCGGTTCTGGACGCCAATGCCCAAAAGGTGGAGGCTTCAGCCACTGCTCTGTCCCAAGTCATTGTCCGTCTTTACCAGGACCCGGCTAAGTATGCAAGGGTTGCGGGCCTTGATGCTCAAGAGTTTGCCACTCTTATGCGCGAGGATGCGAATGCCGCCTTGATTATGTTCCTTGAAACATTACAGAAAGCCGGAGGTATGGACCAACTTTCTCCAATGTTCAAGGATATGGGCGAAAATGGCTCGCGAGCCATTACTGCGCTATCCATTCTCGCTCTGCATATTGACGAAGTAAAGTCCCAGCAAGAAGCTGCAAATGTAGCTTTTAGGGAGGGTACATCCATTGAGAATGAATTCGCCGAGCAGAATAATACCGTCCAGGCATCTCTTGATAAATGTAAGAATCAAGCTAACGAATTTCGCGTAGAATTGGGTGAACATTTATACCCTCTCCTGGGTCTCTTTTTGACAACTGGCACGGCGACTATGAGAATATTAGTCACTCTGGTAAAATGGATTTCGGAGAATAAGGGTGAAGTTATTTCGTTGACGGCAGCCGTAGCAGCCTATATAATTACCATTAATTTAGCTATTATAAGGGAAAAAGCGTTGATTGCAGTTTCTACAGCAAGTCGCGCTGCGATGTTATTATGGACCGCCTCATGTAAATTAGGAGCCGTTGCTGTCGCTCTATTGTCAGGGAACCTTTCAAAAGCGAGAACTTCCTGGCTGGCTTTTTCTGCTGTCTTACGCGCAAACCCAATAGGCTTACTGGTTGCGTCCTTGACCGCTGTCGTTGGTCTGCTCGTTACTATTGCCCGTCAATCCGCTAAAACAGCTACTGAATCTGAACGTTTGGCAAGGGCTCAAAAGAAAATTGCTGATGCGGAAAAAGAGGCCGAAGCGAATTGTGCAGCCGAATTGGCTTCTTTAGAAGCACTCTATGAAGCCACACAAGACCAAACTCTTGCCATGGATGCTCGCCTCCGGGCTGTTGATAGATTACAGGAACAATATCCCGAATACTTTGGAAACTTGTCTAAAGAATCTATTTTGGCAGGGAATGCAGCGGACGCATATGACCGTCTGCGCCGCAATATTGTCCGTTCAGCACAGGCTAAAGCTCGTGAAGGCCTACTCGCTGAAACAGAATCTGAAATCTTGAGGGTGAGGCGTGATCGTGATAGGAAAGTTTCTGAAGCACTCGCTGACGTTGAAATCCCAGACCGTGAAAGATTGTGGTATCCCAACACCGATGAGGGGAAAGAATGGTATATAAATTCTCAGGATCATCCGGAATATTTTATCATCCGGCGTTATATTGAACAAGTAAGGAATGAGGCTGCAGAAACCCTTGCTCAACTTGAAGCTGAACGTGAGCTCCTATACAATGGTGTCGCCCGTGATGTACTTGAAGATGTTTCAAGCCCTGATGTTCCCACGGAGTCCTTTGTTACCCAATCCCCGGCCTCACATACAGACAAGGACCGTTTTGCCGAAGAAAAGGCTTGGCGTGCTCGTCAGGAAGCCGAGGCGCGTATCGCTTACGCTAACGGTCAAGCTTCCTATTCAGAACACATGCAGCGCATGTGTGAAATTGAAAGGGAATATAACCAGATGCTGCTTGACCGGGAGGATGTTGTCGGCCAGGAGCGCCTTTCCATCTTAGCTGATTATTATGAGGCTGTAAATAAGGGAACTATTGCTGGTAACAGCCTACTCATTGATGAAGAAAATTCTTCATACCAACGGATCCTTTTTAATCTTACAGAATCTTATAGACAACAGCTGGAGCAAGGCAACCTCTCCGCTGAAGAGAGAGCTGCCGCAGATCGTACTCACAAAGAAGCGGAGGAACTTGCTGAACTTAACCATCTGACCCGGTTGGTTGAAATGTACGAAGAAGGATCAGCTGAACGTCTGCAGGCACAGCAAAACTTTCAGACAGCTCAGCTCAGAGCGCTGCAGCGTCACCAACAGGAGTATGAAAAACAGGAAGCGGACTTTGCCAAATATAAAGAAAAATTCTTCGGAGATAATCCTGAAGAAAAACAGCAAAAATATGATGCTGCATTTACAATGCTTCAGACTGTGTATGCGCGTGAACTCGCTGCTGCCGGAGCCAACGCTGTTGAACGGCTACGCATTGAAGAGGCTTTCCTTGAAGCTCAGGCTGAGTTACGCAGAGAATATGGACTTGAAGCGGAAGAAGATACTCGCCGCTCCATGGAACGTGCCGTGGATGCTTCTGTTGAATGGCTTAACAGCGATGGTGGAAAGGCCGTTACAGGCTCCCTGTCCACCTTGGCTTCTGGAATGTCTTCAATCTTTTCCGGACTTTCAACAATGATCCAGGCGGAACTTGAAATCCAGACAGCAGCCATCAACAGCCGTTATGACAAGGAAATCCAGCTGGCCCAGGGAAACTCCTTCAAAGTGGCGAAGTTGGAAAAAAAGAAGGAAGCCGATATCGCCAAGGCCAAAAACGAAGCTAACAAAAAAATGTTTGCAATGCAGGTCATTCAGGCTGTGGCACAGACTGCTCAGAATGCTCTGGCGGCATATGGTTCTGCTGCTGCTATCCCTATTGTTGGTCACGTACTTGCGCCTGTGGCTGCTGCTATGGCTATGGCTGCCGGAGCAATTCAGATCTCGGCTATAAAGAAACAGCAGCAGGCCTCTGAGACACAAGGATACTCCAAGGGCGGTTTCACTCGCCCTGGCGGTGTTAATGAGCCTGCAGGCATTGTTCATGCCGGAGAATGGGTAGCTTCTCAGAAACTTCTCGCCAACCCGGTCGCCAGGCCGTTGATTGAAACTCTTGACCGTGTGCAGCGAACCAATACCATCGGAACTCTGCGGGCAGATGATGTGTCACGCTCCATCACAGCCAATCATTCACTCGTCCGCATTGCTGAGAGTGATAACGGCTCGCTCGTATTGGCATCCGTGGCAGCTCGTATGTCAGACACTGTGGGAGACCTGACTGATCGCCTCAATGAGCCCTTCGTTACAGTCAACACCGTAACCGGTGATTTCGGCATTAAGAACGCCGAGGATGAATATTCCCGGCTTATCAATAACAAATCTCCAAAATCCCGCCGAAATGGATATTATAATAAATAATCACAAAGCCGTTATCAAAAAAGGCAGTTCATTTGATTATGTCTCTGAAAACCGTTCTTTCTCAGACGCAGATGATTATACAATGTCTATCACTTTGCCCTTGAAAGGATGTCCGGAAAACCGGGAAATATTCGGTCACATAGACCGCATGGATACAGGAACACGTGCCATCATCTTTGAGGCGGCAATTATTGACAGGGACTTCTCCAAATTTGGGGTAATCACCATTATTAATGCCTCAGAAACAGACATAAAGGTGCAGTTCCTTGAAGGGCGCAGCGCTCAGAACTTTTTGAATGATTTTGACACACGGTACATTAATGAATTGCCTCTTGGCTCATATCCCGGTTCAACCCTGCCGGCTTCTCCGGCTTCGGTTCTTGGCAGCATTGACACCGGAGCCCGGGAGGTCGCGCTCCCATGGGTTTATGATTCCTCCGGAGATATTAACAATGAGATGATCATGTCTGGTGAAGATCTCGTCTGGGGGCAATTTACAGTAAACACCGGGAAACTTTCCTATCAGCCATATCTGATAACCATAGCCACACGAATCTGTGAGGCTCTGGGCTATACATACGATTTCTCCCAATGGGAAAATTCAGATCAGGTCCACTTGCTCGTTTGTAACACCCTCCCTGCTGCATGGGATATCCCGCAGTACGCACGTGCATTGCCCCACTGGTCTGTTGCTGAATTCTTTGATGAACTTGAAAAAATCCTTGTCTGTGAAATTGAAATTGATCATAAGGCCAAACACATCTCATTGGTAATGTCTGATAACATTGAATGGGCTGAAAATGAGATCTGCCTTCAAGATTCCTGCATTGTGGACTCCTTCAATTCTGAGGTCTCTTACCAAGACACCATTTGCCGATTTAGAGGAGCAGCCAACTTCAGGTACGAAAGCAGGGAGGATGAGATGTGGAAACTTGACCAGTGTAAGTGGTTGGTGGATCTCCTCAAACAACAAGGCAAATATTATACTGAGTTTGAAACCTTAGCCCAATTAAGGACCTGGGCTCTTTCAATTAATGGAGGTCTCCCTTTTGTTGCTGAAGATGAGGAACGCGGCTCGGATATGGGGCAGTTAATCCATGTGTTGGAAAACAATGCATATTATATGTGGATAGTTTCTCCTTCCGGTAATGCCTTGGGCTGTACATTCGGATTACGGGAAGTTAATCGTTTCGGGGATGTGGTGAACGACCCTGACTCGGATAATGACATTACTCTTGGATGTGTTCCAGCACGGCTTGACCAAACTGATTATGAGCATGGACACTGTCTTTTCCTTGCACCGGCAAACTTCAATGAAAAAGAAGAACTTGACAGTAACGGAGTGAGACAGCCTGCAGCTTACAGCACCTTCCTCAAAGGTGAACCGGATGAGGTGGCTGAGTATTATGACAAAATACTCCTTGCCTATTGGGATGGAGAAAGCTCTAACGAAGTTTCAAATTTCTTAGACCTATCCTTCACAAACCGATATCTCCCGCCTGCTCCTTTTGTTGACAGGCGCTTCTCTTTGGAAAGAAGATACCGCGGTTATCTCTCCGGACTGAAAGTAATGGCCAATGAGAAAATGAAAGTATCGTGGCTGTCATCTTCAATCCCGAATGTCAGAGCAGTGTTCCATATACGTGGCCGGAAGTATCTGTGTGAAAAAATAACCGCAACTTTCACAGAGAATGGAATGTCACAGTTACTGAAAGGAGAGTTTTATCCGATTTTGGATGAATAATTGTTTTTTCTTCCGGAAAATTTGGCGAATAATAGTAAAATCACTATCTTTGCAGTGTCCAATCTATGTAAGATATGCAACATTTAACAATCAACACCTCCAAAACGCTCAAAGGCTATAGCGGCTCGTGCGATATAATTCCCGGATGGGTAGTTGCTTACGAAGGTGATTTTGACGGCTTTGAAGAGTATCTGCGTGAAAGCATATCCTTCTATGTGGAATGTGCAAAACATGACGGGGATGAATATCCGGAAATTCTTGACGATGCAGATCTTGCCTTTCACTATAGATTTGACGTGCAGAGCCTGTTGACACACTACCAGAACATTTTCTCATTTTCTGCGTTGCAATACATAACAGGTGTAAATCAGCGGCAGTTATGGCACTATGCAGCCGGACGATCAAAACCTCGGCCAAAGCAGGCTGAAAAAATCGTGGGCGCGCTGAATCAACTTGGAAAAGAATTGGTCTCGCTCTCTGTTTAATTGGACACTAAACAAGCACATTGACCTTGATTCCTCCGGTTTTTTAAGCCGGAGGATTTTTTTACTCAAAAATTTGGCGGTGTCAGTAACTTGTCGTACTTTTGCAGTGCGTAACATATGAACGAAGGCGGTCAGTCCGCCGACATACCGCAGCGGGCATTTTTTATGCCCTGCTGTTGATAATACAGAGTTCCGTCCCGTGCGGTGCGTTAATGCGCCCGCAGCCTTCGTTCAAGGTGTTACGCAACGGGGAGCGGAACTCTTTTTTTGCTGCCCATGAGATAATCAACATATTGTAAAACTTCTTTTTAATGCGTAACAAAAATGAACGAATTTGAAAAACGAATCAACGCACTGCGCTCACAGTACAAAGCAGAACAGCGTCAGATCACCCGGGACTCCATCCGTACCATCGGCCGGCTCAACACCGCCATCGGCCAGACACGCATCCCGGAAGCCCGAGAAACCCTCCGGGCCCGCAAGCAACAGGAGTATGAGAACATGCGCCGATCCCACCAGTACTGCAAGAAGTGTTACCATCAGCAGCTGGAACTGATAAGCGAAGAGTATGCCCTCCACAATCAGACCACACCCTCAAACCGCCAGCTCCGCCGCATCATGGCATGCCTGTGCCGCCATGCTGAGCAACAAGGCCAGAAAACCTTCACCGTCTCCTTCGGAGACAACCGCCGAGGAGAAATCACTTTCAGCTGAGAAATATAGCCGGAACGGGCCGACAGTCACTCTCTGCCGGCCCGTGGTTTATTTGTTCT
>CAZNBD010000037.1:0-18479 GCA_964571405.1 uncultured Bacteroides sp.
CGGCGTACTGGCGGATGGTCCAGGGGCGCAGGGGGTACATTGCGCTGTACGGGCCACGCAGGAACGGTGGAATACCGCTCATATAATTAAGGTGTTCAAGTCCTTCAAGGTCCTGGGCGGTGTAAACGCTCTTGACAGGTATACGCTCAGGGGTGAGCCAGTCTTCTGTGGTTGAAGCGGCAGGTGCGGCTCCGCATGTTCCTGCCGTGATGTCAATGTTTTTAAAATCTGGTTTCATTGTATATACAGCTGGATGCGGGGTTACTTATTAAGGAGACGGGCATTGAAGTCCTCAAGGGTCTCAAGTACGTTGCAGCGTACATGTACAAAGTCCTTGATGCCTTCTGCCTTAAGTTCTTCCATGCAGGCGGGTGCTCCGGCCACAACAAACTCGGCGCGGCCGTCAAGATACTTGTAAGCCTTGGGTGCCAGTTCTGCGTACTCATCATCACTTGAGCAGAGTACAACAACATCAGCGCCGGCGGCAAGGGCTGCGTCAACACCTTCTTCAACTGTGTTGAAGCCGAGGTTGTCTATGATTTCATAACCGGCGCAGCCAAAGAAGTTGGTGCTGAACTGGGCGCGGGCAAGGCGCATGGCCAGGTTGCCGATGGTGAGCATGAACACCTTAGGACGCTTGGCGGCTGCTTCAGTGCTCAGGCGCAGTGCCTCAAAGTCTGTGGCGGCACGCTTTCCGCACAGGGCGTTGGGTCCCTTTTCTGTGCTGCATCCGCATGCGCAGCCGCAGGTATTTTCAATCTTGTCAGCTGCTTTCTCGTTGATGTTGGGATACTGGTTGGTACCCAGGAGAATTTCCTTGCGCTTGGCCACATCGGCATGACGGCGCTTGCAGCTCTCGTTAACGGCTGCCTGAACCTTGCCTTCTCCGGCAAGTGCAAAGAAGCCGCCTTCCTGTACTGTGGCCAGGAAAAGCTTCCATGCTTCGTTGGCCAGTGATACAGTCAGAGTCTCAACATAATATGAACCGCCGGCGGGGTCTACCACCTTGTCCATGTGGGACTCTTCCTTGAGCAGGAACTGCTGGTTACGGGCAATGCGCTCGCTGAATGCGTCCGGGGTGCGGTAAGGCTTGTCAAACGGTGTGGTGACAATAGAGTCAACTCCGGCCACACAGGCTGAGAATGTCTCGGTCTGGCTGCGGAGCAGGTTGACGTGTGCGTCATAAATGGTCTGGTTGAACTGTGAGGTGGCGGCGCATACCATCATCTTGGCGGCATCGGCATCCTTGGTGTACTGTTCAACAATCTTGGCCCACAGCATGCGGCCGGCGCGGAACTTGGCAATTTCCATAAAGAAATTTGAGCTCACGCACATGTCAAACTTGATGCGCTTGGCCACTTCTGCTGCGTCAACACCTGCATCTGTCAGCAGGGTCATCCAGTCTGCGCCCCATGCAAGTGCGTAGCCGAGTTCCTGATAAATGAAGGCACCGGAATTGGCCAGAACCTCACTCTTTACGCACAGGCAGCGCAGTGCGGGAACTTCTGCCACTGCTGCGAGGAGCTCCTTGGCTTCTGCCACGATGGCGGCTGTGTCCACACCTTCCTGACCTTTTACCAGCTGACGCTTCAGGGGATTGTATTCCACTGAACCGCGGAAGTCCTTTTCAGCACCGGCGGCCTTGATCAGTTTAACCAGCTCCTTGGCCATCTCAACAGCCTTGGAGGGGCAGCAGGAAATATTGATTTCAACCTTGGCAAGGTCTATGCCATCCAGAATAACAGCCAGGTCAGCTGCTTCCTTAACGCAGAAACCCAGGGAGGTCACACCCTTGGTGAGAACGTCCTTGGCAGTGGCATTGGCCTCGGCTGCGGTGGTGGCAATTATATTTTGGCGGGTAAGCCAGTTATTGGTATTCTTGGTTCCGCGGATATACGGGAACTGACCGGGAAGGCTTTCTGTAGTCTTGAGACCGGCGATGTCTTCGGCGCGGTAAACGGGCTGTACATTGAAGCCCTCGTTGGTACGCCAAACCAGTTTTTTGTCAAAGTCGGCACCCTTGAGGTCCGCTTCCACCTTGGCGCGCCACTCCTGGTAGCTCGTCTGAGGGAACTGGTCAAACAATCTTTCTTTTTTTTCTGCCATAAGATTATTACAGTGTAGTAAAATGTGATATTCAGAAGGGTTATAGAGTCAAGGCAATGCTCGGAAAATTACACTCCTCGCACTTCACGCAGCAAAAGTACCAATTATTTACCTATCCACCAAGAAAATTCAACAATTAATTATTTTAAAGTGTTTTAATGATAAACTCTAAAACTTTTTATTTATGACTGAAGATGATAAAAATAGTTGGCCTTATATATTATTGAGGGTATTCGTTATTCTTATTCCTGTAGCTATGATTCTTCCGGTGAGCGTTCTGGCGCGTACCATTATTATTGGAATTTTTATGGCCGGGGGTGTTGTGTCAGCAGCCATTTTGGCAAAGAAATCTGGGAAGAAAACAAAACCAATAATCTTAGGAATTTTAGGGCTGATTTTAGGAGCAGCAAACATCTGGCTCTTATATTCAGTCCCAGGCCTCTAAAATAATAACTCCGTTCCTGAAAGGGGATACAGAGGAATTAATAATCGGATATTAATTTTTCTGCCTCTTCAGCACTAATGACAATAGGATTACCCTCACTGTCACAGGTGACTATGGGCTGTCCCAATTTTTTCTTCAATTCAAGCATTTTTCTGAAGGATTCTTCTAATGCCTTACTCAATATTTCGCGCTGATTTAATTTATCTTCCTCTGACATAATTATCTTTGATTTTATTAAATATCACTTCATCAACTATTTTTTCACTGTCAGCTATTAATTTAGTCTGTAAGTTATTGTCATAAATTGACCAAAAATCAACAATGGGAATGAAAATATCAAATAAATTTTTCAGACCTAAGTAATAACGTTGATGAATAGTGTGAACAGGAATATTGTGACCACCTTCGGATACCCTTTTTTCAACCCTTTGACAGGCTAATGAGGGTGATTTTAGCCAGAAGAAAAGAAGTATTACGATGTATCCTTTCTTCTGAGCCTTTTTTACTAATGTTTTATAACTCCGCGTGGCCAGAGTGGTTTCAATCGCAAAAGAAACACCCTCTGTCAGAAGCTTGTCAATTCTTTGAAGCATGAGTTTCCCTGCTTGGATGGCCACTGTTTCAGGAGCAAAGGGAGAGAGTCCTTTCGCTATCTCATCAGCATTCACAAATTCCTTACAATCAAGAATCTTAGGCAAAACATTGAATGATGCCGTAGTTTTTCCGGCACCATTGCATCCTGCTATGATATATAAATTTGGCATATTGTCCTGTAAAGAATTTCCTGAAAGTTTGTGGTGGAAAAAACTCAGGCGATGGCGGGGGCCATCGCCTGGATGTGTTTGAATGGGGGCTGCTCAGTTGAGGATTACTCCGAGGCAGGCGCCGGGTACCGGATAATATGCCCGGGCAAACTGGCGGAGGCGTTCAAGGGTGAGGGCAGCGGGTCCATTGTTTGTACGGGCGGCAGCCCGTGCGTTTGTTTTGTGGCTCTTGGGGCCGGAAGTCAGAGTAGAGGTATTCTTCATAGGCAATTCTGTTAGGTTTAAGAATATTGCTGTCTATATAACGTCATTCTCAAATCCTTATTGCCCGGAAAGAAACTTTTTTGACAGGCTTATCAGTCCAGGCTCACCCCTGAGATATCTGATAGAGTGTTCCGGAGCCGTGGCTCATCATCCGCGCGAATTTCCAGTGTCATGCGGCAGGTATTGTCAAACTGTTGGCTCACAATTCCGGCTCCGCTGTTCTTTACCGTTTTCATGACATCATTCATGGCCAGGTAAGGGAAAGTGAAAGTGACTCTGCACATCACATTCCGCTCCACAATCTGCCCCGCTTCAATCGCCGCGCGGGCAGCCGCGCGGTAAGCGGCTATCAGTCCGGGAGTTCCCAGCTTTATTCCTCCAAAGTATCTGACCACCACAATAACCACATCTGTCAGCCCGAAGGAGTTTATCTGACCCAGAATAGGCTTGCCGGCTGTACCGGAGGGTTCTCCATTGTCACTGCTGAGAAACTCTGTGCGCTGCGGGCCCACCATGTATGCCCAGCACACATGCCGGGCATCATGGTATTTTTTCTGATAATCCGCAATGATGGCCTTGGCCTGTGCTGATGACTCAGCAGGGTGGGCAAAAGCCAGAAAGCGGCTCATCTTTTCCCGCACCACATCTTCTGCCGGGGCGGACAGGGTGAGATAGGTGTCTGACATATTCAATACTGGTGGGCCTCTGATTCAAGCTCTGCCTTGTCCATGGGTCTGGCGTTCATCTTGGACCATACAAGGGCTATGTACCATATCACAACGGGCAGGAGGAAGGATACATATGTCATGGTGCGCAGGGTGAACAGGGAGGATGAACTGTTGGCAAGGGTGAGGGAGGAGGCGGGATCCGCCGTGGAGGGAAGGTAAGCGGTGCCGTTATAACCGGCTATGGCAAACAGACTGATAATCACGCATGCCACTCCGATACCGCTGTACCATATTCCGCAGCGCCATGTGGAGCACAGTGCTGTACGGAAGGTCCCGTAAAGAGTGGAAACAACTCCCACAAGCAGCAGTATCATCCACCACCACATCTGAAACAGGTTGTCAAGGTATATGTATTCCTGAGCCACCATGCCGGAATCAGTGCTGCGGTATCCAGGTGAAAGGAGAAGTACCACCAGGAAAGCCACAAACAGCAGAGTAAAGATCAGACCTGAAATACCGGTTTTGACACGGAGCCGGCGCATGGTCTCTGCATCTGCACTGAGGTTGTTTACAAAGTAAGTGGCAGCCAGTGTGCGGGCAAGGAAGAACACCGCCACACCCAGCAGCAGACATTTCCAGGATGCGATTGCCTCCAGGCCATGCAGAGGGCCCCACTGTGAGATTACAGGATTTGAGGAGCTGAGCAGGTTGGTACGTGTCACCGTAAAATCTCCGCCGAAGAAGAACATGCCAACTGCCACACCAAGCAGCACGCAGCCGAATACTCCGTTACAGAGCAGCAGGAAATCATAGAAGCGTGTGCCGTACAGATTGCCTTTGCGCCGGCGGAACTCATAACTGAATGCCTGAACCACAAAGCTCAGAAGTATGAGCATCCACAGCCAGTAAGCACCGCCGAAACTGGTGGAGTAAAACAGCGGGAAGGATGCAAAGAATGCGCCGCCGAAAACCACCAGTGTGGTATAAGTCAGCTCCCACTTGCGCCCCAGGGAGTTGACCATCAGCTGACGTGTATTTTCTGTATTTTTACCGTACAGCATGGTCTGGCCACCCTGCACAAAGAGCAGAAACACCAACGCTGCGCCCAGCACGGATATGAGCAGCCACCAGTAGTTCTGAAGATTAGTTATATTATCCATGAGAGTGAGGTTTTTCAGTGTTTTTCATTGATGAGGATATCACGGCGTGAGGCTCCTGAGATAAAGCGGCACATGATGCTGATTTCCGCAATCAGCAGCCCGGTAAAGAGGACCGCAAAGATCCAGAAAGTGGTCTGTACCGCGCCGGTTTCAAGTTCTGAAACAGCAGCCATGGTGGGCATCAGGTCCTGAACCACCCAGGGCTGGCGGCCAACTTCAGCCACAATCCATCCGGCCTGGCTCACAACATACACCACAACCAGAGAGAGGATGGCTGCAAGGCATACCCAGCGGTTGGACAGCGTCTGCGGCCACTTCTTCCACAGTACCAGTATCAGCAGGAAGATTGCAGCCAGGATACCCGCTCCAAGTACCATGATATGGAAACTGTAAAATGTCATGTTAACCGGAGGAATGGCCTGTGCGGGGGAATCCAGGTAAGCATATCCGAATGAACTGAAGTCCTCAGCCACTGCGGCTGCAGCGGCATTGGCAGCTGCGCTGTCTGATGCGGTAACGGCAGTGTCAAAATCTCTCAGAGAACTGATGGCGGCACGGCCGGCCTCCATGCGCTGTTCATATGTAAGGCCCTGAACCATGGCCCCATCCGTGCTGCGTGTCTTTCCGTCAATGAGATCATTGATACCGGGAACGTAAGTGTCTGTGCGCATGTCCAGAAGCAGGGACAGCCCGTGAGGAATCTCAACCTTGAATGCAAACGGGTCGGCTCCGGCCATTGCAGCATCCTGGGAGTTCATTATTCCAAAGGCCACCAGGCCTTCTCCGTCACCGCCGTCATAAAGTCCTTCCATGGCAGCAAGTTTCATGGGCTGCACACGTGCCACTTCCACTGCAGAACCGTGTCCGGTCCAGCATGTCAGCAGCAGGCCTATGAAACCTACAGCTGCACCGATTCCCATGCTCTGACGCATGGCTTCAACGTTTGATTTACGCCAGAGCAGCCAGCCGCTCACTGCAAGCACAAATCCTCCGGCAAGGGCCCAACCGCTGAATACGGTGTGGAAGAATTTGTTGAGTGCCACTGCATTAAAGGCCACATCTGTGAAGGATACCATTACATTACGCATCTGGGCCGGGTCAAATTCCATGCCAACAGGGTTCTGCATCCAGGCGTTCGCCACAAGAATCCAGAATGCTGACAGGGCAACGCCTATGCAGGTGAGCCAGGAAGCTGTCAGATGGAAACCCTTGCTGACCTTGTTCCAGCCAAAGAACATCACGGCCACAAAGGTACTCTCCAGGAAGAAGGCCGCTATTCCTTCAATGGCAAGAGGAGCTCCGAAGATATCTCCCACAAACCAGGAATAGTTGCTCCAGTTGGTGCCGAATTCAAATTCAAGTATCAGGCCGGTGGCCACACCGCAGGCAAAGTTGATACCGAACAGTGTCATCCAGAATTTTGTAATCTGTTTCCAGCGGTCAGCACCGGTGTACACATAGATACTTTCCATGATGGCCACCATCAGGGAAAGGCCTATGGTGAGGGGTACAAACAGCCAGTGGTACATGGCCGTGAGCGCAAACTGCGCCCGGGACCAGTCTACCAGTTGCATTGTCAGTTCAGTCATAGCAGTTTAAAGTGGTATTGAAGTAAGGTTTATATTTTAAGGTTTTATTTAACAGAGTGTTCAATAACTGCGGAACGCACGGCACTGCTGCGGGCAGCGTCTGAATCAAGCTGCCCCAGCAGGTCCGGGAAAAAGAACACCTTGAGAATGGCAAACATCACCACCAGTTTGATGATGATGATGAGCCACAGGCGGCGTCCAACTGTCATGCTGCGGAAGCCGTCAAGGTAAAAGTTGAATATGGATCGTGGCGAAACGGCCATTCACGTGTCTTATCGCAGTGTGCCGGCTTCAGCCTGCTGGATCATGGCCTGGTTGGCAGTGATATAGATTTCCACGCGGCGGTTCTGGGCGCGCCCGGCCGCTGTCTCATTGGAAGCCACATAATCCGCCATGGGAATACCCTGTGCACGCAGACGTGTGGGGCTCACTCCGGAGTTCACCAGATATGTCAGAACGGCATCAGCACGTTCTCCGCTGAGGCGCTCGTTTACGGCATATGAACCGGTATTGTCAGTGAAACCGTAAATCTGAACGTCTGTGTCAGGATTGTTCTTCAGGCTGTAAGCAAAGCGTGAAAGGTCTGCCTGGGCCTGAGGATTAAGGGTGTACTTGCCGGTGGGGAACAGGATGCCGCCTTCAAATGTCACCTTGATGGCACGCAGTCCGTTGGCATCCGTGGTTTCCTCCACCTTGGCCTGATTGGCAAGCTGCTGCTCAAGCTCACGCTGCTGCTGGTCCATGCGGTGACCGATCAGCATACCCGCTGCTGAACCCACGGCCGCACCGATTGCGCTGCCGATACCGGCACCCTTGCCGCCTCCGGCCAGGGCTCCTATGCCGGCGCCGAGTGCTGCGCCGCCTCCGCCGCCTATGGCTGCTCCTTTTCCAAGGTTAGTCCAGGATGAGCAGGCGGTCTGGCCCATCAACATTGCGCCTCCTACAAGGGCGATTGCCGCTATTTTGAGAATCTTCATAGTGATGTGTTTTATTTAGTAATTTTAAAATTGAATCTGTGTAACATGGACCGGAATCAATGTCCATATTATTATTTACGCTCAAAATTAGTGAACTGTTTTTGCAGTAGCAAAAAATTTAACTAATTTTGTGTTTAGAAACGCAAGATAGGATAAAAGATGACTTCCAAATTCCGCAAACAGGGCATAGACCATCTGGGGCATTTAGCTGCCTTGGGTGCTGTGGCCATGTGGGGATACTCCTTTGTGGCATCAAAGGTGCTCCTGGAAAACGGACTCGGACCGGTCCAGATTTATGTGCTGCGTTTCATTCTGGCGTATGTGGTAATTCTTTTCATCTCGCATAAACGCCTGTTCGCATATAACCTGCGCGATGAAATCCTGCTGGCCCTGTGCGGACTCACCTCCGGCTCACTGTATTTCATTGCGGAAAACACGGCCCTGGATTATACCCTCACCACCAATGTGTCACTGTTGACCAGTATGTCCCCCCTGCTTACGGCCATCCTGGTTGCCCTCATTTACAAGAATGAAAAATTAGGCATAGGCACATGGATAGGCTCCCTGCTGGCCTGTGCAGGCGTGGCATGCGTGGTATTCAATTCCTCCACAAATTTTGAGGTAAGACCCTTCGGAGATTTTCTCTCGCTCGCAGCGGCATTGAGCTGGGCTGTGTACTCCATCATCCTCCGCCAGGTCAATGCGGGATATGATGTATGGTTCATCTCACGCAAGACTTTCTTTTACGGCCTGTTGACCTCGCTTCCCTTCCTGTTTTATGAGAAAGATTCCGCCTCATGGCAGGTCATCTTCGGCAGCTGGGAGGTTATAGGCAACCTGCTCTTCCTCGGACTTGGAGCGTCTACCATCTCTTACGTCCTGTGGGCATTCAGTGTCAGGGCAATTGGGGCGGTTAAGGCAAATAATTACATGTATTTCCAGAGCGTGGTCACACTGATAGTGGCAGCCATTGTACTTCATGACCCCGTTACCATCATCGGAGTTGTTGGAATAATACTCATCATCGGAGGCCTCTGGGGAGGAGACAACATCAACTCCCTCATCTCCCGCAGAAAATAACAGGTATGGATGTTAAAACACTTGAATTCGTTACATATTGCATATCCAAGCTTGCAAAACAGCTCAATATGAAACAGCGGGAAGTGTATGAACGCCTCAAGAGTTCAGGCATTCTTTACAGCTACATAATCCCCTCTTACGATGTCCTGCACACATTCAGCTCCCGTTATCTGATGGAGGACCTCACAGATTACATGAAAGAAAAAGGAGTGCTGTAATTCCACGACATCTGAACTTGTTGAGGAAGGGATTTCAGATTTGCATTGCAGAAGTGAAAAATATCTTGCCACTCTTGTTTGGGAAGAATGGCAAGATACTATGAATACCTGAATTGTTTTTCAGTTGATAAATGCTTAGGTTGCAGGATTTTATTCTGCAGCTATCTGTGCTATCTGTTCCGGAGTGAGATTATTCTCGCGCAGAAGTTCTGACACATTGAAACGGTCACGGAACTCGTTTGTCAGTCCCAGACATGTCACCTTGACACCCTTGGGTGAAAGATATGCTGCCACTTTCTGGCCAAATCCGCCATTGAGAATACCGTTGTCAACGGTCACCACATGCCGGTAGCCTACCAGACTGTCCAGGCATTTTTCATCAACACAGGAGAGGATACGCGGATTGATCAGAGTGGGATTATAACCCTTTTCCCTGAGGATTTCAACAGCTTTCCGGGCGTTCTCAAAGAGTGCCCCCTCAGCGATGACAGCAATTTCCTGCCCGCGCCGTACCACCTCGTAATGGAAGAAATCAGTATCCACAGGGCGGTCTGAATGAACCACCTTACCACCCGGAGTGCGCACCACAATGGGGTGTTCCGTCTGATTAACAGCCATTTCAATCATGGCACTGTATTCCTCTGCATTAGTGGCGGAGAGCATGATGATATTGGGAATATTTGACACCATGGCCACATCAAAAATTCCGAGGTGAGTGACATCATTCATGGCAAAAATGCCGGGATGCAGGTCCACCAGGGTCACAGGGAGATTATTGATGGCAATATCGTGGCTGAGCTGATCATATGCGCGCTGCAGGAAAGTGGAAACAACACCCACCACAGGTCGCACTCCGCCCTTGGCCATGCCGGCTGACATGGTCACTGCGTCCTGCTCGGCAATACCCACATCAATAAACTGGCTGCCAAGCGCCTGACGTGCTTCAGGGCCGAATCCTATCGCACCGGGAGTACCCGCCGTCAGAACGGCCACATTCTTATTGTCCTTACACATCCTGAGCATCAGGGAAGAGAAGATATCACCGTAATCCTCTTCATTGTCCGGGTAAGCCGGCGCACCCGTTTCAGGATTGAACGGGCCGGCATAATGGAACGCCTCCTTGTTGACCTCTGCCACAGGCAGTCCCTGGCCCTTCATGGTGTTGATATGCACCACCACAGCATGGTCAGTATCCTTTACCTTTCTGAAGGCCTCTATCAGACGCTCGATATCGTTACCTTCCTTCACATAGATGTATTGATACCCAAGAGCCTTGAATATATTGTTGGGAGACTCGCCGTTGGTCTTACGGAGCTCTTCAAGATGAGTGTAAAGCGCGCCGTGATTCTCCGCAATAGACATCTGGTTATCATTCACCACCAGGATAAAGTTGGAATGCAGCTCCGGAGCGTAATCCAGACCTTCAAGCGCCATTCCTCCGCCCAGGGAAGCATCCCCGATAAAGGCAATAACATTCTGCTTGCCGCCCTTCATGTCACGGGCCTTGGCCAGACCGGTGGCAAGTGAAATGGAAGTGGAGGTGTGGCCTATTTCAAACAGGTCATACTCACTTTCAGCAGGAGAAGTATAGCCTGACACCTCATCGTAACGGGCCGGGTCAATAAATGCCCCTATACGTCCGGTGAGCATCTTGTGAACATAACTCTGATGTGATACGTCAAAGACTATCTCATCCTTGGGGGCATCAAAAACGTAATGCAGGGCAACTGTAGCCTCCAGGCTGCCCAGGTTGGGACCAACGTGCCCGCCGTGCGCTGCAAGTTTAGATATCAATGCTTTACGCAGATCACGGCTCAGTTCCTCCAGCTGGGCCGTATTCATCCCCTTTATGTCCTTGGGTGATTGTATTTTAGATAAATCCATATGTTTTATGTTTTTAAGTTATTATTCATTCATGTGTATTGCGGCCATGAAGCGCTTTACAGTCTCAGGGTCACCGGAGTATTTCCCGTGGTCCTCGCTCATCTTGCAGGTCTGGCAGTAAAACGGCCAGGATTCCGTAATCTTGACGGCCACCAGCTTTATAACAATATTCCGCGGCTTTATTCCCGGAAAATCATTGGTAAAATGAGTACCTATGCCAAAGGACGGTATGCACTTCCCTGCTGCATAACGCTGTATCCGGATAGCCTCATCAACATTCAGACCGTTGCTGAACACCACCTGCTTGGTGGCAGGGTCAATATTGAGGCTCCGGTATTTGTTCACAATCAGGTCCAGCTGCTCGTAATTGTCGCCGCTGTCCACGCGCAGCCCCTTGAACATATTGGCGTAATCCTCGGAGAAGTTCAGGCTGAAGATGCGCCAGCCGTATGTGTCATACAGGAAAGTACCCAATGCTCCGCGGTAAGTATTGGCCCACACCTTCATGGTCATGTGGTTAGCCATCTGCGGACCGTACATGCCAGCTATGGCACAGATAAGCTCATGCGCCATGGTCCCTATGGGAGTAAGATCATATTTCATGGCCAGGTAAACATTACTGGTACCCATGAACTTACCCGGCCCGGCACTGTTCTGCTGCGTCTCCTTCATGGCCCTTACAGCCGTGTCCTGAGCCGTGAAGGATGCACGGCGCCTGGTGCCCATGTCACTGAATGAGCACCCCGCTTCAATCATCCTCCGCGCCTTTTCTGCAGAGCGGGTATAGTAATCTTCGTAGTCCAGATGCTCAGCCTGTCCGGTGATGATATAATAGAGTTCTGAGACAATGGCCAGAACCTTGACCTCAAGCAGGATAGTATCGCTCCAGCTGCCCTCGAACTCAATATCCAGGTGCCCTTCAGCATCCTGACTCACGCGCACCCATGAACGCCGGTACCGGAAGCCCTTCAGGTAAGAATAAAACCACTCCGGGATGTAAGCGCATTTCCGCCGCATGAAAGCAATTTCCTCATCAGTAATCACAACATTCTCAAGCATTTCAATCTGCTCCCGCACCGCCTCGGCAAATCCCGCTGGATAAACCGTCCGGTCACGGTCATTGAACTTATATTTCACCCGTGTACGCGGAAAATTATCTATCACGGCGCAGCACATGGTGAATTTGTACAGGTCATCGTCTGTAAAATGCTTGATTATCTGATGCATGGTTCTGTTTTAATGCTTAGGAAAAGTTGTCTGTAAGCCCTCCGAGGACTTATCCGACCGCAAAAATAACAAAAAACGTTGTTCTTATGTTCCTTTTTATGTTTCAAAGTGTGAAAAACTTGCAGAAATGAGTGCTTTGTTGTACCTTTGCGTGGAATCAAGTGTTTTTAATGATGGACAACACGCCGCAGTCTCAGTTTGACGGCCTCAGACATCTCCAGGCCGTGGTGGACGGATGGATTACATCCGTTGGCGTGCGGTATTTTGACCCACTCACCAACATGGCCATCCTCACGGAGGAAGTCGGGGAGGTGGCACGCATTATTGCACGCACTGACGGCGAGCAGAGCCCTAAGCCCGGTGAGAAAATGGACCTGGCCGACGAGCTGGCTGACCTCCTCTGGGTCACCTCCGCCATTGCCAATCAGCACGGTGTGGATCTGGCCGCGGCCATGCAGCGCAATATTGATAAAAAGACCGCACGTGACGCTCAGCGGCACCGCTCCAATCCCCGCCTCGCCCCCGGGCTTGAGAATGAAGAAAAACTTGATAACTAATATTTAAAACATAAAACATAAAGAAAAATGGAATACAATAATGATGCAGACGCCCTCTCTCAGGGTCAGGATAAATATCTGAGCGTACTGAATTCCAGTGCCGTTTTAGAGGATGACAAGGCTGTCTCTGACGCCGTGGCTGAAATTGTGGAAAAACATGCTGCCGAGAACATGAACACTGAGGTGTACAAGTTCCTCTTCAACACCATTGACCTCACCACTCTCAAGAGCACCGATTCCCCCGAGTCTGTTGCCCGCTTCACCCAGAAAGTAAATGATTTTGAGGAGCAGTTCCCCTCACTCCCCTCTGTTGCAGCCATCTGCGTGTACCCCAACTTTGCCGCTGTGGTCCGCACCGTTCTTGAGGTGAGCTCCGTCAAGCTGGCTTGCGTATCAGGCGGTTTCCCCTCCAGCCAGACATTTGAGGAAGTCAAGATTGCCGAGACTTCCCTGGCTGTGGCCAACGGTGCTGATGAAATTGACATTGTCCTCAACATGGGTTACTTCTTTGACCATGATTATGAGAGCCTCTGTGATGAAATCCAGGAGCAGAAAGAGGCCACACGCGATGGTCACCTCAAGGTTATCCTTGAGACCGGAGCACTCCGCACCGCCGCAAATATCAAGAAAGCAGCTCTGCTGAGCATGTACTCCGGCGCGGACTTCATCAAGACTTCAACCGGTAAGGAATTCCCCGGCGCTTCCCTGGAGGCCGCATATGTAATGGCACTCTGCATCAAGGAGTATTATGAAAAGACCGGCCGCCGCGTGGGCTTCAAGGCTTCAGGTGGCGTGGCCTCAACTGAGGACGCCGTCAAGTATTACACCGTCATCAAGGAAGTGCTCGGTCAGGAATGGCTCAATAACGGCCTCTTCCGCATCGGCGCCAGCCGCTTGGCCAACAACCTCCTCACTGACATTGTGGGACACGAGGTAAAACATTTTTAATTCACGCAGATGAAATACTGGGTTTACCTTGAAGGGCGCCAGCAGGGCCCCTTTGACCTTGAACAGATGCGGGAGCTCCCCCTCACGGCGGACACCAAGGTGTGGTGTGCCGGCATGGAGCGCTGGGAACGCCTTGCATCAGTGCCCGTCCTGGCGCAGATGCTCTCCGTGCCCCCGCAGTTCCGCACATCACCGCCCCCTGAGCCCAACACGGCCGTACATGTGGTGGTGGACTCCGAGTGTGTGGAAGTTGATGCGCAGGCTCCGGAGCAGCCACGCATAAAAGTTGCTTCTCCCCCTCCCGCACCCCGCCGTCCGGAAAAGCTGCCGGAGAGTTACCTCCCCCTGAGCATTGCCCTGGGAATTTTCTGCTGCTCTCCCATCTCAATCGCAGCCATCATTTCCTCAGTGATAACCCTCTCTTATAACCGCAAGAAAGACCCGCGGGCCAAGAAAGCCAGTGAGGTAACCGAGTGGATCATTATGGTCTGCATTGCCCTTGGAGCTCTCCCCATGCTCTATTTTGCATTGCTGTTTTAGAATTTAATACATATACCCGTGCAGAGCACATCAGTCATCAATTACATCAGGCGCCCCCAGGTGTGGGGTACTCTCCTGTCAGTGGTGGTAATGGCCATCATCGCCCTGGCATTCTTTTATCCGGATAACTTTGACGGCCGCACCCTCAGCCAGCCTGACATGCAGCAGGGAGCTGCAAACGGCCATGAGGGCCTGGTCTTCCAGCAGGAAACCGGGGAGAAAGCACTGTGGACAAACTCCCTCTTCGGGGGCATGCCCACCTTCCAGATTTCTCCATCGTACGCCTCTAATTCCCTGTTCAGCTGGATAAACGGTGCATACGGCCTCTGGCTCCCCGCCCCATCTAACCTCCTGTTCATGATGATGATGGGCTTCTTCATCCTGATGCTCTGCATGGGTAAGAAGTGGTATTACGCCCTTATCGGCGCCATCGCCTGGGGCTTTTCATCGTACTTCATTATTATAATAGGTGCGGGCCACATCTGGAAGTTTGTCACCCTGGCATACGTTCCGCCCACAATTGCCGGCGTAATAATGCTTTACCGCGGCCGGTACGCCGTCGGCACGGCCCTGACGGCTCTGTTTGCCATGATGCAGCTCAACGCCAATCACCCCCAGATGTCATATTACTTCGGCATCGTGATGGTTCTCATTGCCCTGGCATACCTGGTGCAGTCCTGCCGGGAGCGCAAGCTCCGCCGCTGGTGCATGGCCTCTGTCCTGGCTGTGGCTGCCGGTGCGCTCGCTGTGGGAGCCAACGCCCCCTCCCTGTATAACACATATAAATATAGTAAGGAGACCCAGCGCGCAGTCAGTGAGCTCGCTCAGGGTGACGCAGCCGCTTCTTCATCCGGCATGTCAAACGACCAGATTCTGGGCTGGAGTTACGGCATTGAGGAGTCTTTCTCCCTGATGGTGCCAAACGTAAAGGGCGGTGCAAGCGCGCGCCCCGAGGCCGGACAGATGCAGTACCACACCCTGGACAAGCTCCCTGAAGCTGCTCAGTACGCCACTGTCTCCGGTACGGGCGACCTCCTCCGTTACCTCCCCCAGTATTTCAATGACTCCGAGGGCACAAACGGTCCCGTCTACGTGGGCGTGATTGTCTTTGCACTCTTCCTGATGGGCTGCTTCATTGTGCGCGGACCCCTCAAATGGGCCATGATTGCCGCCACTCTCATGTCCGTTGTCCTTGCATGGGGATATAACGCCCAGTCACTCAGTGACTGGATGATTGCCAACTTCCCCATGTACAATAAATTCCGTGCCGTGGAGAGCATACTGGTTGTGGCGGAATTTGCCATTCCCTTCCTCGGCATCCTGGCCCTGTCACAGTTCATTGAGGCAGGTAAGAATGCCCTGAGCCGGTACAAGTTAGGATTCGGAGTCGGATTCGGCTTCCCCCTGGCGGTGGCTCTTGTGGCAACTCTCTTCCCCTCCGCTTTCGGGCCCTTCATCACTTCCTCTGACCTGGGAAATCCCAACCTCCGTTACGTCCAGTCTTACCTGGCGCAGATGGCCACGGCGCAGGGCGCCTCACCCATGGAGATTGACGCCCTCCTGTATGATTACTCCCTCTCCAATCCCCGCACCCAGCAGGTTGTCAGTGAGCTCCGCAGCGGACTGGTACAGGCCGACGGCCTCCGCAGCCTCCTCTTCCTCGCCCTCGCCGGCGGAACACTCGTGCTGTGCGGATGTGGCCGTTGCCGCCGTGGGGTGGCAGTCGGAGCATTGGGAGTATTTGTGCTCGTGGACCTTTACGGCGTGGACAAGCGGTATGTCTCACATTCATCATTCACTGAGGGTGTGGACCCCGAGAGCCAGGGCATTGTGGCGGATCAGTTGGACCTGGCAATTATGCAGGACGGCGCAGGACATTACCGCGTCCTGGACATCCCCGGTTTCAGCAGCGCACGCCGCTCGTATTTCCATCATATGATTGGAGGTTACCACTCCGCCAAGCTCCGGCGCACAAATGACATCGTGGCCGGCAAGCTCATACCCGCATACTCCACTTACGGTTATGACAGCGTCCCCTCACAGCAGGAACTCACAGCCGATATGATTTCAGACCTCCTCAACGCGCGCTATATCATCACCGGCGACCCCTCCCGGCCCGTCATCCGCAATAACGCCGCAATGGGAAACGCCTGGTTTGTAGACTCCATAATATATGTACCCGGCGCACAGCAGGAATATGACGCCCTGGAGGCCGGATTTGCTGATTTCCGCACCACCGCCGTGGCAGACACCGCATTTGAGAGCTTACTCGGACAGGCAAACCCCGTAGGACCCGGTGATTTTGTCACACTCACTGACTATACCCCCAATAAACTGGAGTACAATTACGTAAGCACCCTCGGTGGGGTAGTGGTATTCTCAGAGGTATACTTCCCCTGGGGATGGAAAGCAGTCATAGACGGACAGGAAACGCCACTCGGACGCGTGGATTACCTCCTTCGCGCACTCCGTGTGCCCGCCGGAGAGCACAGCATCATCATGACATTCGCCCCGGAATCCGTCAGCCGCTCTGAGGGCGTGGCTTACGCCTGTGTCACGCTCATTTACATGCTCCTCATCTTCGGAGCCTTCGTGCAGCTGCGCAGATGGCAGGTATTCTGAACATATACACATGGTGGCAGCGCCTCCGCCACAGCCGCGGATTCGGAATACACTCACCCTTCGCGTACCGGTTTATAACCGAAGTCCTCAACCAGCCATACGCATATTACGCGTATGACAGCCTCCCCCTGCACCCGCAGCGCCTCATATACCGCGTAGCCCTCAGCTTCGGACCCGGAGCCGCATACTGCTGCGCACCCCCCCAGTATGAAAAAGCAGCCCGCATGGCACTCCCCGCAAAGGGAGAAATAAAGTTCGTACTCATAGACATGGAAACGGCAGAAGAAAAACAGTGGCAGAAAGCCCTGCAATATTTCAACGCCGGCACACCAATCATGGCCCTCAACGCCGCAGACAGCCCCCGCATAGCCGCAGCAATCGCAGCCATGCGCACCGGCATGACATTCACCAACGCCGCCGGCACCACCATCGCCGTCCCCTTCCCCCACCTCCCCCTCCACCACCTCCAGGTAAAATACTAACCCCGTACATACGCACCTCCGCCACGTACCCCATGGTAGGGACGTGCCTTCGGCACGTAACCACGTAACCCTCAATAGTATAAAAGACCCGCCGTCGCAGTATCCCGGAGGGATACCACATGGTTATCCCCGTACACGGTAGCGAAGCGGACGTGTGCGGGGGCCCCCCGCCCCAAAAAAAAGAACTACCGTGCCGGAGGTACGGCACTACCCTCGCGTACTTGACCCTCAGACACATATCCCTCTCCGCGGATGTGGCGTTCCTCCAGGACGCTACCAACGTCACACCCGTATCGCCTCCCGCCGTCGCAGTATCCCGGAGGGATGCCACATGGTTATCCTCGTACACCGGAGCCGCAGGCGGAGGTGTGCGGGGGTGTGCGGGGGCTCCCCCCACGCACCCACCGTGCCGGAGGTACGGCACAACCCTCGCGTACCTGACCCTCAACCACTTACACTCCGTCCGACCCGTCCGAATAGTCCGACTCGTCCGACCCGTCCGACATGTCAGACCCTATTGACCTTAACCTCCTTATGGACCTTTAACCCACCTCCCCCACGGTAGGGACATGCCTTCGGCATGTCTCCACGTAACCCGCTGACCTCCACCACCCTACACCGACGGGAGCCCCATTGTAGGGACGTGCCTTCGGCACGTAACCACGTAGCCCGTTGACCTCCACTATCCTGCGCCCTGGAGGGGCGCCACATGGTTATCCTCGTACACCGGAGCCGCAGGCGGAGGTGTGCGGGGGTGTGCGGGGGCTCCCCCTCCCACACACCACACCCACCGTGCCGGAGGTACGGCACAACCCTCGCGTACCTGACCCTCAAATACTTACCCCGCTGCTTCGCATGCGTGTTAATAAATCTTAAACGTCTTAAAATGTGTTTTTTCAGGACATTTCCCCTCCCCCCGCCCCTAACTTTGTACCCGCAAGGAGACGC
>CAZNBD010000038.1:0-5581 GCA_964571405.1 uncultured Bacteroides sp.
GTATCTTTGCGGCGAATTTGTCATTAAAAAATATGAATGGTTTTCTGACTATCCTCCTGTTGCTGATTGCCAACATTTTTATGACTTGCGCCTGGTACGGCCATCTGAAACTCCAGCAGATGAAAGTCATCACTTCAGACACTTCTATTATCTGGGTAATTCTGATTTCCTGGGGAATTGCCCTGATTGAATACTGCTTTATGGTTCCGGCCAACAGAATGGGATTCTCTGACAACGGCGGTACTTTCAGCCTCATTCAGCTCAAAGTTATCCAGGAGGTCATCACCCTGACCATTTTTACCGGATTCACGGTCCTGTTCTTCAAGGGCGAGACTTTCCACTGGAATCATTACGCCGCCTTTGGATGCCTGGTGGCTGCGGTCTGGCTCGTTTTCATTAAATAATGGCAATGAATGTCCTTCAACGAGGCCAAACCTTTCCAAAAATTATGTTATATAACATATTGTTGCGCAGCCTCTGAGATTTAACACATTTTAATGTTTGAGCCCATTTTCCACTTCTCTCCTCATTCTACTTGCAAAGTGTAAACAAATCAGCTACGCCCGCCGGGAATTACCGTCCCTTCCGCATCTTTTAACGGCAAATTTCTATCACGGCGACACAGAGAGGTGCGCTTGCAAATTTGGCAAATCTGCAAAATTGACATAACTTTGCATCAGAAATCTTACAAAGCATTTGAGAATGCTTTTTCATAATATGAAAATCTGGAATAGACATATAATCTAACATTAAGTACTATGTGTAAGAAAGTGAAAGCTGTCCGGGAGGATAGCTTTCATTTTAAAAGTTAAATAATATACTTAATAGGTTTTTGAGTCCGCCGCCGTTGAGGTCCCGGACTTTTTTTATTTCTGTCAGTTAACTGAAAGAATAATTGTCAGCCACAGCCATAACCGCCTTCATGTCAGGCACTATGTTGCCGTCCACATCACGGTTCACCAGCGTGCGCAGCGGATAAAAGTCCGCATCCTGACGCGCCTGGTTATCAGCATACATCTCAGAGCGTTCACCGTCTGCGGCGGCTTCAATCTCCACATTTTCCTCATTCTCAGCCAGGGTGTTGAGCATCTCAGAAGCATTTACCGGAATGGCCACCAGAGTTACAGGGTCCACTTTCAGCTGCGGATCCAGATCAAAATTTTCTCTGTCTATAATATAGTCACGTACTGCATTGGTAACGGCGTTGATGAATTCTGTTCTTTTCATAATTTTTCTTTTTATATTCTTTAAATACAAAACACCGGGCCGGCCGAATAAGTTTATTTTGGAATTGAATAAAAAAATGAGTAACTTTGTGGCTCACAATGTAGCAACTCCAATGAAAAAGACCATTGTTTCCATTGCAGCCGCCGTGATGCTGGCTCTTTTACCCGCAAATGCACAACAAATGCACAGTAATCCATTTCTGACGGAATACACCACCGTATATCAGATTCCGCCTTTTGATCAGATACAGTACTCTGATTACATGCCTGCCCTCCAGGCCGGCATTGAGCAGAAACGCACGGAAATACAGGCAATTACAGAAAATCCTGAAGCTCCCACATTTGAGAACACCATTCTGCCGCTGGAGCGCTCCGGTGAAATTCTGGACCGTGTGGCCGCTGTGTTCTTTGCCTTAGATGAAAGCAACTCATCACCTGAGATGGTGGAGATTGCCGAGCAGTTTTACCCTGCATATTCTCAGTTCTCTGATGAAATCAGCATGAACGATGCCCTGTTCCAGCGCATACGCACCCTGTATGATAACCGTGACAACCTGAACCTCACTCCGGACCGCAAGCGTGCCGTGGAGGAATATTACCGCCAGTTTGCACGCAACGGCGCTCTCCTTGACCAGGCCGGAAAGGATCAGCTCATGGCGCTGAACACAGAACTCACCGAGCTTTACCTGACTTTCAACAAGAACCTCCTCAACGCCACAAATGAATTCAGCATTGTGGTTGACAATCCCGAAGAGCTGTCCGGGCTGCCCGCCAGCAGCATAGCCGTAGCCGCAGAGGAAGCTGCAAGCCGCGGCCTCGGTGAGGGTCACTGGGTATTCACCCTCCATGCTCCCAGCCGCCTCCCGCTGCTGCAGTACGCTGATAACCGTGAGCTCCGCCGCAAGATGTATCAGGGTTATACATCCCTGGCGTCCGAGGGTCAGTACAATAACCAGCCTGTCATAAACCGCATCCTGCAGGCACGCGCCCGCAAGGCTGCCCTGCTCGGGTATCCCAACTTCGGCGCTTACATGACTGAAAATGTGATGGCCAAGAATGTTGAGTCAGCCGAGGACCTCCTCATGCAGATCTGGCGCCCCGCAGTGCAGAAAGTTAATACTGAGGTGGCTGAGATGCAGGCTCTGGCTGACGCTGAAAACGCCGGTATAACAATTGAGCCCTGGGACTACTATTATTACAACGAAAAGGTACGCCGCAACAAGTTCAATATGGATGAGAACCAGGTGCGCCGTTACTTTGCCCTTGACTCTGTCCGGAACGGTATCTTCACCATGGCTGAACGCCTGTACGGTATCAAATTCACTGAGATGCCTGACGCGCCTAAATATTACCCGGAAGTTACTGTATATGATGTTACAGACGCCGCCACCGGTGAACATGTGGCCGTTTTCATGACAGACTATTTCCCCCGCGCTTCAAAGCGTCAGGGCGCCTGGATGAGCGAGTTCAAGGGTTCATGGCAGAATCCTGACGGCACCTCCTCACGCCCCATCATTTATAATGTCGGCAACTTCTCCCGTCCCACCGCAGACGCTCCCGCACTGCTCACCATTGATGAGGTTGAAACCATGTTCCATGAATTTGGCCACGGCCTCCACGGCATGCTCAGCCGCGTGCCCCTCAAGAGTCAGGCCGGTACAAATGTGGACCGCGATTTTGTGGAACTTCCCTCACAGATTCATGAGCACTGGGCCTTTGAGCCAGAGCTGCTCCGCGTGTATGCACGTGACTATGAGACCGGTGAAGTTATTCCTGATGAACTGATTGAAAAACTTGAAGCTGCAGCCACTCACGGCCAGGGTTTTGCCACCGCAGAACTTGCCGGCGCCGCCCTACTGGACCTACAGTACGGTAAACTCAATCCTGAAGGTGATATTGACGTGGCCGCTTTTGAGCAGCAGGTTGCACAGCAGCTTGGCATGCCCTCTGAGCTCACATTCCGTTACCGTTCTCCTTACTTCAAGCACATCTTCGGCTCTGACGGCTATGCCTCAGGATATTACACATACCTCTGGGCAGAAGTTCTTGACACCGATGGCTTTGAGCTCTTCAAGGAGCGCGGCATTTTTGATCCCGAGACAGCGCAGTCATTCAAACACAATGTGCTTGAAGCCGGCGGAAGCGAGGATCCGATGGAACTGTTTGTCCGCTTCCGCGGACACCGTCCCAGCGTGGATGCCCTCCTGCGTAACCGCGGCCTGGTCAATGACAATTCCATAGACCTCTCACCCCGTGTAGGTCAATAATAATCAGAATACAAAACACATTCATATTACTGCAGAAACACAATGTATCGCACTAATACTTGCGGCGAGCTCCGCCTCGCCGATGCCGGAAAGACCGTCACCCTGGCCGGGTGGGTTCAGCGTGTGCGCAAAATGGGAGGCATGACTTTTGTTGACCTCCGTGACCGCTACGGCATCACTCAGATAGTGTTCAACACAGAACATGACGCCGCCCTCAATGAAGCGGCCAACCGCCTCGGACGTGAGTTTGTTATCCGGGCAACCGGCACTGTGGCTGAACGCACATCCAAGAACCCCAATATCCCTACGGGAGACATTGAAATAGTGGCTGACAAACTGGAGATTCTCAATCCCAGTGAGGTACCGCCTTTCACCATTGAGGATGACACCGACGGCGGCGATGACCTCCGCATGCGTTTCCGTTACCTTGACCTGCGCCGCAATCCGGTGCGCCGTAACCTTGAGCTCCGTCACCGCATGACAATGGAAGTGCGCCGTTACCTGGACAGCAAGGGTTTCCTGGAAATCGAGACTCCCATGCTGGTGGGTTCTACCCCTGAGGGCGCACGTGACTTTGTGGTTCCCTCACGAATGAACCCCGGTCAGTTCTATGCCCTGCCCCAGTCACCCCAGACTCTCAAGCAGCTCCTGATGGTTTCAGGTATGGACCGTTATTTCCAGATTGTCAAGTGCTTCCGTGATGAGGACCTCCGTGCTGACCGTCAGCCTGAGTTCACTCAGATTGACTGCGAGATGAGCTTCATTGAGCAGAATGATGTCATTGAACTCTTTGAGGGTATGGCCAAGCACCTGTTCAAGGAAATCCGCGGCATTGAGCTTACGGAACCCTTCCAGCGCATGAGCTGGGCGGACGCCATGAAATATTACGGTTCAGACAAACCTGACCTCCGTTTCGGCATGAAGTTTGTGGAGCTCATGGATGTTATGAAAGGAAAAGGCTTCAGCGTATTTGACAACGCTCAGTACATTGGCGGCATATGCGCCCCCGGAGCCGCTCATTATACCCGCAAGCAGCTTGACGCCCTGACTGAATATGTGAAGCGCCCCCAGATCGGCGCCAAGGGAATGGTTTACGCACGCGTGGAACCGGACGGTACTGTAAAGAGCAGCGTGGATAAATTCTATTCTCAGGATGACCTTCAGCTCCTGGCCAAAACCATGGACGCCAAACCCGGCGACCTCATCCTTATCCTCAGCGGAGATGACACCATGCGTACCCGCAAGCAGCTCTGTGAGCTCCGCCTGGAAATGGGACGCCAGCTCGGCCTCAGGGACAAGGATAAGTTTGCATGCCTGTGGGTGGTTGACTTCCCCATGTTTGAATGGAGTGATGAGGAGCAGCGCCTGATGGCCATGCACCATCCCTTCACCCATCCCAAGGATGAGGACATACCCCTGCTTGACACTGATCCCGCCGCTGTACGCGCTGATGCTTATGACATGGTTATCAACGGAGTGGAAGTTGGTGGCGGTTCAATCCGTATCCATGACAGTGAACTCCAGGCCAAGATGTTTGAGATCCTCGGATTCACTCCGGAAAAAGCACAGGAGCAGTTCGGCTTCCTGATGAACGCATTCAAGTACGGCGCTCCCCCTCACGGCGGCCTTGCTTACGGTCTTGACCGCTGGGTTAGCCTCTTTGCCGGTCTTGACAGCATCCGTGACTGCATTGCATTCCCCAAGAACAACAGCGGCCGTGATGTCATGCTCAATGCTCCCGCTCCCCTGGATCAGAAGCAGCTTGATGAACTCACCCTGGCAGTGGTTGAACCGGAAAAGAAAGATTGATGCAGCTGCGCAGTATCATAGCCGCCCTTGAAAAAATGGCGCCCCGCGCCCTGGCTGAAAGCTGGGATAATTCCGGCCTTCAGATAGGGCTGCCTCAGGGCGTAACGGACTGTACCGGAGCGCTGGTGTGCGTGGATGTCAATGAAGATGTGATCTCAGAAGCGGTTAATGCCGGATGTAATCTGGTCATTTCCCATCACCCCCTGATTTTCAAGGGACTCAAGAGTCTGACCGGCGCCACCCTCCCGCAGCGTACGGCATACGCGGCCATACGCGCCG
>CAZNBD010000038.1:5681-18356 GCA_964571405.1 uncultured Bacteroides sp.
CACACTCCCCTCACACGCGTGGAAGCGGAAGTATCAGCCATTGAACTGGATGCGGTGCTGGCCGCACTGGAAAGTTACGGCAGCTCATCACTGCGCATCAGCACCCGCACCCTGGAGGAAGGTATTCCCGGCGCGGGGTTGGGTGTATTGGCTGTATTTGATGAGCCTATCTCCGGTGCGGAGCTGTGGCAGAGAATCAGCACCCGCCTTGAGGTTCCTCAGGCCCGCTGCAGTGCCGCCTTTAATGATAAAATGAACATCCGCACCATTGCCCTCTGCGGCGGTGCCGGAGGAGAGTTCATTCCCGCAGCACTGGCAGCCGGCGCAGATGCTTACATCACAGCGGAAATACGTTACCACGATTTCTGTGATTACGGATCCGCTCTGGCTCTGCTGGATATTGGCCACTATGAGAGTGAAAAATGCGCAAAAGACATTTTTATTAAGGTACTTAAAAATAAATTTCCTAACTTTGCAGTCCGTTTTGCAGAGTGCGACGTTAATCCTGTAAAATATTTAAGAAACATATAAATGGCAACAGAGAAGAAAACCGCCCCACGCACCGTGGAAGAGCGCCTCAAATTACTCTACGAGCTCCAGGCTCTCCTCACTGAGGTGGACCGCATCCGCAGCATCCGCGGAGAACTCCCCCTGGAAGTTAAGGACCTTTCAGACACCATCACAGGCCTCCACAGCCGTGTGGCTCGCTTTGAATCTGAGATTGAAGAGCTTAATAATCAGAAGATTGCGGAGTCCAACAAGATTACCAATAAGCAGCTTTTGATTGAACGTTACAATGAGCAGCTCCACAATGTCCGTAACAACCATGAATTCGAGAACCTCACAAAAGAGGTGGAGTATGAGTCTCTCCAGATTCAGCTCGCTCAGAAAAACATCATGGAGTACGAGCGCTCTATTGACAATCACCGTGCTGAAATTGCTGAGATTCAGGCCCAGATTGAAAGCCAGGAAAAACTCCTGGAAGAAAAGAAGGCTGACCTGGAAAAGATTGTTTCAGAAACACGCTCTGAGGAAGAAGCCCTCCTGGTACGCGCCAAGGCTCTGGAGCCCATGATCAATGATGAACGCCTGCTGACCGCTTTCAAGCGTATCCGTCACAACGCCCGTAACGGTCTCGGTATCGTAATTGTGGACCGCAACGCATGCGGCGGCTGCTTCAACCGTATCCCCCCGCAGAAGCAGATTGAAATCAAGATGCATAAAAAAGTTATTGTGTGTGAATACTGCGGCCGCATCATGGTTGACCCGGAATTGGCTGAAAGCGCACTTGCAGCTCTCAAAAAGAAATAATACTCTTCATTGATACAAAAATGAAGGCGACGTGTCAGATCTGATACATCGCCTTTATTTTTTTACCTTATTATATCTCAGTCCCTGAAGCGCTTGGTCAGGTCTGAATACGCGTCAATGCGCCTGTCACGCAGGAAAGGCCACCACCGGCGCACCTGCTCGCTCCGCTTCAGGTCTATATTTAACAGCATCAACTGCTCCTTATCCGTGGATGCCATGCCCAGTATCTCACCCTGCGGACCGGCCACAAAACTTGAGCCCCAGAACTGAATGCCGCCGGTGACTCCTGACGGATCCGGCTCCATACCGGTGCGGTTGGCCGCAATCAGGGGCAGACCGTTGGCAATGGCGTGGCCGCGCTGAACGGTTATCCAGGCCTCGCGCTGGCGCTTCTTCTCCTCCGGAGTGTCCGTGCTCTCCCACCCTATTGCCGTGGGATAAATGAGAATATCCGCACCGGCCATAGCCATCAGGCGGGCAGCCTCAGGGTACCACTGGTCCCAGCACACAAGCACACCCAGGCGTCCAACGCTGGTATCTATAGGCGTAAAGCCCAGGTCTCCGGGAGTAAAATAGAATTTTTCATAATATGCCGGATCATCCGGAATATGCATCTTCCGGTACTTGCCCGCAATGCTGCCATCTGCCTCAAACACAACGGCTGTATTGTGATACAGCCCCGCAGCACGGCGCTCAAAAAGTGAGGTCACAAGCACCACACCGGCCTCAGCTGCCACACGCCCGTACATCTCAGTGACCGGGCCGGGAATCTCAACGGCCAGGTTGAACAGGTCAACATTCTCTGTCTGACAGAAGTAAGGCGTGTCATGAAGTTCCTGAAGCACAACCAGGCGCGCTCCCGCCTCGGCAGCCTTTTTTACATATTTGCAAATTCGTGCTCTGTTGCGGGCCACATCCGGCCCTATAGCCAGCTGAAGTACAGCGGTTTTGAGTTTTCCGGTCATATTGAAAGTGTATGTTTTGGCAGTTGCATGGTGGCGCAGTGCAGGGAGCCGTGCTGCTGAACCAGGGCGCGGCAGTCCACCGGTATTATTTCATGCTCCGGCAGGGCGGAGGCAAGTATATCCATAGCCAGTTTATCCTTCAGCGGCTGCCTGTAAACGGGCAGGAACACCGCATCATTGACAATCAGGAAATTGGCATAAGTAGCCGGGAGCCTGTGTCCGTCCGTCACCCCTTCCATGGGGTCAGGCAGGGGAAGTTCAACCAGGTGGTAAGGCATTCCCGCCTTGGTTCTGAGCCGGGAGAGCTCCTCCCTCATGGCCCTCAGCTCTGCATAATGTTCATCTGCAGGGTCTGCACAGCCAGTGTAAGCAATCACATCGCCGGGAGGCAGGAGCCGGGCCAGGGTATCAACGTGACTGTCAGTATCATCTCCGGCCAGGGCACCGGTGGTCAGCCACAGTATCCGCTCCGCGCCGAGGCGCTTTCTGAGTTCCTCCTCAATCTGAGCCTGAGTCATGGTGGCGTTCCTGTTCGGACTCAGAAGACAGTGAGCGGTTGTAAGAATGGTACCCTCACCGTCACTTTCAATGCTGCCGCCCTCAAGGACAAAATCCAGGTTATTCTCCGGTTCGCGCCGGAAAATACCGTATGCAGCCATAGCACGCGTAACGCAGTTATCATGATTTGCCGCAAACTTCAGCCCCCACGCATTGAACTGAAAATCAAGCGGAAGAGCCTCTCCGGAATCAATCACCGTAATAGCACCGTAATCACGGACCCAGGTGTCATTCAGAGAAACCGGCAGAATGGTAAGGCGCTCACTGTTAACCATAGACAGATGAGCGGCAGTGGCTTCCGGATCCTGACAAACCACCACCACATTTACACGTGCGGCCAACTTCCGCACCAGTTCAACATAGCACTCAGTCACATCGCTGATAATATAATCCCAGTCCATTGAAGAATCCGGCCATGAAACAATCACAGCCTCAACCGGCTCCCATTCTGCCGGAAGACGTCGCACCCTTTTCATTCCTGATTGTCCAGATCGTTCAGAGAATTCCATACATCATCCTGTTCTTCCATAAACTCCTCACAGAAGTCCTTGAAACCGTTCTTTTCAGAAGTCCCGCGCTCACGGCACCACTGTTTGTACCTGATTTTAAGTTCAGGATCATCAATGAGAGAACGCTTGAATTCACTTTCAGCAATATCCAGAGAAGGAGTAGTTTCAATATAATGAACAAAGTAATCAGTAATATCTTCCATTGAGCTCAAAGCATTTAGTGAGGGATAAAAAACAATTGCAGTGCAACACTTCACAAAAGTAATAAATTCCCCCCAAAGCCCCAACCCCCACCCTCATTTTTAACATATTACAAGTCTCTTTTTTAATCTTTAAATTTGTGTACCTGGGAATAAATTGATAATTTTGCATCATCAATCTTCGGATTGGTACTGACATATTTAAAGCGTTTTTTGCTTTATCCTTTTCAAGGAAATCGCCAATTTCAAAACACAGAAGGAGAGAGCAGTCAAAGAAACGCTCATGCTTGTCGCATATCCACTCCCCGACAAGGGATATCGATATTCGGTTAGGCGTGGGAGTGGACTGTTTATTCTGTGTTAGGCGTTTGGCGATGCCTCCTTGAAGATAAACAAGAACATCATTCCACGCTTTTTTGTATAAATAATAACGGTCAACTCGGGAATGGATGCGACAAAATTAAATCAATGGTAAAACTATTTAAATGGTTAGTGTTGCCGTGTATCATACTCTGCGGTCAGGCACTTACATCATGCTCCGGTGAAGATGAACCTTCTATCCCATCCACCGTACCCACTGACAAGCAAGAAAAATACATTGCTTGTCTTGACAGTAATTACGGAGATTTGCCCTCCTACGCCACAGAACTGTATGCGGATGATGAATACAAGTACCTCATTGCCGCAAGAAGTCCAAAATACGAATTAATTCTGCTGCCGTACTGTTTCCAGGATGGCCAATGGGTAGCTGCTTATGATTACCACGCCAACGAAGAGGTGGGCCGCCAGCTTGATCCAATCAAACATGACGGTGAATGGCTCTGTTCAATAGCCAAATACCCGAAATCCCTCAGCGAGGCCTCTCTGGAGGCTATGACTGACAAAATGAGCTTTACTTATAACTCAACATTGTCAGTTGCTCCGTTCAGTTACCGTGGTTGCTATTATGGTTACCTGACCGTGGCAGGCAACAAAAAGGTAAACATCAAGTTTTTCTGTTCTTTCTTGAAGATGAACCATACTCAAGGTTCTTATCAGTTCGGTTACATCACCAATGCCAAATTGGAATACCTGTTTTATTAAATGAGAAAATATCTTTGTTTGTGCATTGTTGCACTGTGCTGTGCCTTAAGCGCATCAGCTCAATTGGGAGAAAAGTGTACTTTCGGACTTAGGGCCGGATTGGGATTTGGAGGCTTCACTTCATCTGAAGCTTATCGCTTAATTGGAGGTAACAAATCCAGTAACTGGGACATCAAAAACAATAATAAAGCAACCTACAATGTGGGGGCCATAATAGATATTCCTGTGTATCGCAAATGGGCCTTATCAGTTCAAACCGGCCTCTGGTTTACTGAACGACACACTAAGTTTGAAGGTACCAATGCAAACAGCTCTTCTACCTGGCGAGATATGGACCTTAAAGCCATGTATCTCCAACTTCCCGTACAACTCGGCTACCATTACAACCTTAAAGTTGTCAACCTCCAGGCTCTTTTCGGACCATATCTTGAGTACAGGATTGGAGACGGCAAATCCACAGGTGATTATTCACTTAATGGCGGAACTCACGGAGAGGGGGATGCTTTCTCTGACAAGGACCACGCCCTTTCTTGTGGCCTGAGTTTCGGAGTAGGTGCAGAGTATAAACATATGTACCTCGGTTTGAAATACGACCTCGGACTGACTAATTACTACGCCGGTTCCAATAAGGACCGTAAAGAAAAAGATGAATTGAACTTAAAAGGCAATATGTTTTCAATTGTCCTCGGTTGGAATTTTTAATCCAAAGGAATAAAACATAGTCTTTTCCACATAGAAAGGCTTTAACGCACCTCAGCAGTACGTTAAAGCCTTTCTCATTTCCTCAATTATAATTCCCCCGCCTCAACCCCCACCCTCATTTTTAACATATTACAAGCACTAAGTATGTTTCATAACATTTTGAAGTTTCAGTTATTATTAATAAATTTGCACCGTCAATCATTGAATTGACAGTAACATTTTAATTCAACAAGAGACGTTATGTCTTCTCCTTGTATGTGAAAAGCGTCGGAAACTTAATCACAATCGTCAAGAGAAGGTCTGACTGTCTCCACGTCCATATGGCGTGGAGCTGTTATTTCCACATCTTACGATAAAGGTAATCCGACCACCTTCACATAGAGGCGTGGCATAGCAGCCCACGCCTCTTTTTATCCTATTCAGGCCGCAAGGGCAGCACGGCCTATAATTCTTACATTCATTTAATGAAGAAAGTATTACTTTTATTCATGCTGCTCCTTTCCGCAGCTGTTTCAAATGCGGAAAACAGATTGATGGCGGAGCAAACCATTCTGATGGATGAAGCTCAAAACACAGAGCCTGACTTTGTCTTTGAGGAAGAAATCTGGGTAAATATCGGGAAAGCTTATTGGGAAGATCCATTTTGGCAAAGTAATTCCGGTTCTCTTCAAGTATATCTTGACATGGAGAAATCTGTACAACACCCTGACACTTACCGCGTAGAATTCATTACCGGAGAATACATATATATTCATACCGATAATCGTTCAAGGGTATTTATTTCTCCTTATTCATGTACAAACGGAGCTGGACAAGTGGTTACTGTTATCCAAAGTTGTCCTGAGAATGGATTCAATGAATCAAAGTACGGTTCATTAGTTAACGGCAAAGTTACCATACCCGGGAACTATTTCATAATTTACTTTGAGGGAGAGGGTTACGGCATCGGCAACTCATCTCGTAAATGTGAGATTATCTTTCCGGAAGGATTTGAAAATCCTGTCTCTGAAGAAGAAGGTGTTTTCATGGGTATAATCGGATTTAATGATGAACTTACACGTAAGCCCATATCATTGCTTGATGAAAATACCAAACAAGAATTCACAAGTTTTGTCAACGGCCTGACAATGGGAAATGCAACTCTCCTGTATTATGCTGTTGACCAAGCCATAATCAGCATGTTATCTCAGAAATATCCGTCAAATCTGAGTAAGGTCATGCTTCTGACCTTTACTGATGGTCTTGACCAGGGTTCTCTGGCAATGAATCCGCAGTACCGTACATCTGTGGGATATGCAGACTACCTTTCAAGATTAATCTCTGCCACTCAGATTAAAGGTATCCCCCTGGAGGCTTATGCACTGGGGCTCAAGAGTGAAGATGTTTATGATGATGAACTTTTCATGTATAACCTCCAGTCCCTTACTTCTGACAATGACCATATCACCTCTGTAAGCAATATCTCAGAGATGCAGCAGAAACTTACAGAAATTGTTGAAAATCTGAACCAGGAAAGTACTCAGAGAATAGTCACCATAAAGGTTCCCGTTATGTCTCACGGTGACAGATACAGATTTACCCTTGACCACAGCCGCTCTGCCGCCACCAACTCAAATATTTGGTTTGAAGGAGTTTTCAACATTGATGACATGTCTCTTGAAAATGTAATCTATAACGGCTTCTCATCTGTCTCCGGTACAAAATTAATAGCTAAGCAAGAAGGTATTAAATTAACTTTCACATTAAATGACTGTCGGGATCTGAACGGCAACATTCTTGATGTAGACAAGGACGGTATTGACCAGTGGCAATTTATTCAATCCCGTGGAATCTGGAACCATAATATTGAAAATGCCAAGGCTGATGATATTGATATTGAAGAAATCAAATCTTCAATTGCCATAATGTTCGCTCTGGATTGCTCCACTTCCCTCGGAGACCTCTTCCCCTTGGTCAAATCAACAGCAAATTCATTCATAGACCGCCTTGCAGGTGGCAGTGGTGAAACTGGTTTGGAAGACATCATTATTGATGCCAATGAAGATATTGATATAAACGATCCCTCTGTTGAAATTTACAATTTACAGGGCATCAGGGTTGAAAATCCTGCTTCAGGCATATACATTTGCCGAAAAGGTCTTGTAACAAAAAAGATTGTAATCAGATAAAAATCCCTTCATTTTCGTTTCTGGTGCTTTACCGTGCTCTCACAGTACGATAAAGCACCTTTTTTATTTCAGTTTTCTGGAATCAAGGATATCCTTCCAAAATTTTGGCCGGCCACTGGGGAGTGTGGAGGGCTGGGGACTTGCCGGCGGCCATGCATATTCCCGAATTATCAACCTTTGGCAATATTCATCAACGCAATATTTTAGAACGAAGTTTCCTTGTTAATCCTATTATTGAAATCGCGTAGGGCAGAGATCATATCATCAAACGGAAGAGACTTCCCATAAATCATTTCAAGCTGCATCGTTTCATAGTCACGTTTCCAATCATCATAAACACTCTCCGGAGGGATGAAATTGAGGGTTGCCTTACCCAATGTTGAGTAATCAAAGCCTTTCAAGCCAATGAATGTCTTACGATGTTCTATAACGGTATCATAAAGCTCCCGGTCTGCCAACGCCTCATCTGCAATAGGGGTGTTTAACATCCTATGCACATCATAAAGATGACGTGACATTCTGTCAATTCTTATCAGTCCTTCACCCTTGGCAAATTCCTCATGCAGGAGGAATATCTTCTCAAGGAATGTTCTCTTTGGCATTACCGCTCTTACCCGGAACTTTGGCTCAGCAAACAGGGCGCCTGGTACGGCACTGTCTATAAGGGAATCTATCAATACTTCTTCAATTGGTTCTGCCATTGATCGGCCGCTCACTTCAATTTTTACAACCGGTGGTATATAGTTTACAGGGGAAGCAGTCTGTTCATATTCTACTAAAATCACCTCCGGGTCTGTGGTGCTTACGGGAGTGATGTTGACATAGACTTTGAATTTGTCCTCATCAACACCGTCCTTAATCATTTGCTCCCGGAGATCAAATTGAAGCTTCTCCCTTACAAATGAACAGGCAACCCTTCTTAACTTGTCGCTTATCTGATTTTTACTGAGTTTGCCCTCAAACCCAAGAAATTCTCTTGATATACCGATGTCAGCATCTTCACTCATACGCTCAATCAGGTGCCAACACTTACTTAAATTCGTACCTCCTTTGAATGAGATGTGTTGGTTATAAGGCAATTGAAAAAGTGCCCGCAACACAGCGGTCACCCACCAGTCTTTTTCAATGATGGCGGACTTAAGGCCAATCCTTGACTGGAGGCTATCAAGAATCCGCCGTCTTTCTGAGGCCTCTATATCTATGAATTTCATCTCAATTCTTTTAAAATTTTTTGGGTCCATGCCGGAGCAAGGGTCAGGTCATGTAAATAATCATCATCACTGACATTTTTAAGATGTCCGGCGATTATCTTCTTATCTTCCTCGGTCACTTTACCATTTCCGATTTCTCTAAGCGCCACAACCACAAGCTCCATGATCTTGTTCTTATAGGCGAATCTCTTCATGTCAGTGCTTCTCTTGAATAGGAGGCCGCGGCCGTTTCCGATCCTCAGGTTTCTGGGTGATCCATCCGTATAATAGACCACATTTGCCGGCATCTGCGTGGAAATTCCAAGAGCATTTAATGCTGCTGAACCTGTGGGAGCAATCCTGCACTTTTCCTTTTCGGCAATCGCCTGAGCTATATCATCAATGGATGGATACATTACACCCATTCCCCATTTATCATCTATTAACGGATAACAGTAAATGCCTTGTGCCAGTCGGATAATAATTTTATCTTCGCACAATCGTACTAAAGCAGATCGAATCGTGTCGCTGCTTTCCTTTGCTGAGAAGTCATCCGGAAAGAAGATGTTGCCTCTGCCGGACCCCTCTATTTTTGCTCTTATGTATTCGTAACCACTCATTGAGATCTTTATTTTGCCACAAATTTATGTAATTTTTGTGGCAAACCCAAATTTTCCACTGATTTTCATTGTTGTCCACCGCCTCCCTTTCAAAATTTTGGCCGGCCACTGGGGTGTGGCCGGCCAATTTGGATATCATTTTCTCAGGTTTTATTACCTGGAGATTAAAGCTTTACAGAAAACTTTTAATAGTTGCGGGCTATGATTACGCGGCGGGCTGAGGGCTTGCCTGTGACCATGCACACTCCCGGTTCATCATCACCGTCAAGGGGTATGCAGCGGATTGTGGCCTTGGTGTCTTCCTTGATTTTTTCCTCGGTCTCGGGGGTGCCGTCCCAGTGGCAGAGGAAGAAGCCGCCGTCCTCAATCTTTTCCTTGAACTCATCGTAGCTGTCGCACACATAGGTCTTGGCCTCTCTCATTGCCAGGGCCTTGCGGTAAATGTTATCCTGGATTTCTTCCAGAAGTGTATTTACATAATCCGCAATTCCGGCCAGGGGGGCTGAGTGTTTCTCCAGCGTATCGCGGCGCATTACCTCAACGGTGCCGTTCTCAATATCACGCTCACCAAGCACCAGGCGTACGGGCACGCCCTTAAGCTCGTAATCCGCAAACTTGAATCCGGGGCGCTTGTTGTCCGCATCATCGTATTTAACGGAGATACCCAGCTGCGCCAGGCGCTCAACAATGGGCATAACGCTCTCTGTGATGCGGCTGAGCTGCTCTGCATTCTTGTAAATAGGAATGATAACCACCTGAATGGGAGCCAGGTGCGGAGGAAGCACCAGTCCGTTATCATCTGAATGTGTCATGATCAGCGCTCCCATCAGACGGGTGGACACACCCCAGGAGTTGGCCCATACATATTCAGGCTTATTATCCTTGTTGGCAAAGGTGACATCAAATGCCTTGGCAAAGTTCTGACCCAGGTTGTGGGACGTACCGCTCTGCAGGGCCTTGCCGTCCTGCATCATTGCCTCAATGGTATAAGTATTGAGAGCGCCGGCAAAACGTTCGTTGGCTGTCTTGACGCCAATCACTACAGGCACTCCCATATATTTTTCAGCGAATTCAGCGTAAAGCTTGATCATCTGGACGGTGCGGGCCTGGCTCTCTTCAGCCGTGGCGTGGGCGCAGTGACCTTCCTGCCACAGGAATTCGGCCGTGCGCAGGAACATGCGGGTACGCATTTCCCAGCGCATCACGTTGGCCCACTGATTGCACAGCACAGGCAGGTCTCGCCATGAGTGAATCCAGTTCCGGTATGTACCCCAGATAATGGTCTCTGAGGTGGGGCGGATGATCAGTTCCTCCTCCAGCTTGGCATCAGGGTCTACAACCACTCCGGTGCCGTTGGGGTCATTCTTGAGGCGGTAATGTGTCACAACGGCACATTCCTTGGCAAATCCCTCCACATGCTCTGCCTCGCGGCAAAGGAAGGATTTGGGTATCAGCAGGGGAAAATATGCGTTCTGTACGCCTGTCTCCTTGAACATGCGGTCAAGGGTCTGCTGCATTTTTTCCCAGATGGCGTAACCGTATGGCTTGATCACCATACATCCGCGCACTGCGCTCTGCTCTGCAAGGTCTGCCTTTACAACAAGCTCGTTATACCACTGGGAGTAGTTCTCTGACCGTTTTGTCAGGTGTTTGAGTTCTGTAGCCATTCTTCTGTGTGATAAATTATCCGGATGATAAATTACTTAGAAGGGAAATTCCTCATCATCGGCTGCAGGGGGAGGGGGTACTGCGCCGGGGGCGCTGGCGGCAGCCTGGGGTGCGGCGGCAGCTCCGCCTGCGGCATTCTCAACATCACAGCGCCAGCAGCGGATGTCTGTGTACCACCGGCCGTTATATTCACGGCTGTCTATATCAAAATACATGGTAACCTTGTCTCCGGCCTTGAGGAGGATGCGGTCTGCGTTTTCGCCGAAACAGGTGAATGCCACCCGGCGCGGATACTGGCCTTCTGTATTTTCAAGAACGTACTCTCTTTTCTTCCAAGAGTTGCCGTTTTTGGATATACCGCTCACTTCAGGCAGCACATGGATTATGGTTCCTTTTATTTCCATTGTTCAGGAGATTATTTATTAGTTTCTTCTTTTATTTCAGTTTACAAAGTTAAGAATTTATTTCCGGATTTCCCCTGCTCACTCTTCCTAATTTCCCCCTTTGAGTAAAAAATTAATATTTTTCCACCACTGCAGTAAACCTAATCAATTCTTATTGGTTATAATTTCAGACACTCCTCTGTGGGAGCGCCGTTTTATCTTCATGCACTTATATTTTAATTTAAACCTTCATTAAATTTAACCCCGATTATGATTAACAAAGAGGTCATCAATTCAATTTATAAGAAATACAAGAAATTACCCAAGAGTCCTGACTTTCTGGACATGCCCCTTTTATTTGATTATGCGGCCCATCACCATAATATTCAGATAGATATGGAAGGCCCCATTGATGCCCTCATTATCAACAGCATTGACAAGGATTCCCCCTTCCACCGCATTCCCCTGGAGCGTATTCACGCCATTGTGCCCTTTGAGCAGTGGGTGGCTGTGGTGCTTCACTCCTCCATTATTTTTCTTAACCGCAAGTCATCAAAGGTTACGGTGCACGTACGCACTCACAATCCCTCACTTCTGGACCGCGTCAGGGATTTCTTTTCAAGAGGCTGAGCGCCTGCTCCCTGTCCCGCCCGAGCTGGGCTGCAAGCGCTTCCACAGTCGGGAACCGGCTTTCTGAGCGCATCCGCTCAATAAACTCCACCTCCACCCGGGCGCCGTACAGGTTTTCATCAAAATCAAATACATTTACCTCCAGGGTTGTCTCGTTCCCGTTCACAGTGGGACGGCTGCCCAGGTTTGCCATGCCCGGGTATGAGCCTCCGCCGTATCTGAACATAACGGCGTACACCCCGGGAGCCGGAAGCTGCTGAAGCTCGCTCTCGGCCTTGACATTGGCTGTGGGAAAGCCGATGGTATGACCCAGGCCCTGCCCGTGTTCCACCGTCCCGGCCACGCTGAACGGGCGCCCGAGCATCCGTGCGGCAGCACGCATATCTCCCTGTGTGACAGCATTCCGCACGGCCGTACTGCTTACCTGAGCTTCACCCGGAGCCTCTGCGCAGGGGAGAACAGGAATGACTCCCAGCTCCGCAGCCGCGTTCACATCAAGCCGGTCACTACCAATGTGGTTATTGAAACCCATCATCAGCGCGTTGAACCCGCGTTCACGCAGGCGGCTCAGAAACTGTGCGGCTGTCAGATGGCGTATATCATTGAAATCAAGGGTCATTACGTCCACGCCCTCATCACGGAGCAGCGCTTCCCGCTGCGCTGTGGTGCTCAGCTGAGCCGGTGTGCG
>CAZNBD010000039.1:0-17965 GCA_964571405.1 uncultured Bacteroides sp.
AGAAATCTGTGGCAGAACGCATGGGCTGCTCACAGCAATACATTTCGCGAGTGCTAAAAGGCTCAGAAAACCTAAGTATAGAAACAATCTTTAAGATTGAATCTGCACTCGGTTTACAGATTCTTGAACCAGCATTTGCCGTGCGTTAAAGAATTGGGAATTCAGTGTGTGAATACCATTGATAATAAATTAAGCGGAATCGCGTTGAATAAAAAGTGAAATTTATTGATTGGTAAAAGATGGATTATTCGGTTTTTGCTCATAAAGGGTTCTCAAAAATTTTCAAAGCGGTTGCTCTCGCTTCCGTTTGCATGATTGGAGCTTTGACTCCCGGCAAGGCTTATGCCTCTGAAAACGAAACAGCTACCCCTGCCATACAGAGAGCTGACATTGGTTCCATTGAGCGACTGTATGTACCGTCCCCTCAGTTGCAGGATACTATTGTTGTGGATGTATGGTTGCCCGAGGGATTCGGAGCAGACCCAACTCAGCGCTATCCGGTGCTCTATATGCACGACGGCCAGAACCTCTATGACGCCAATACCACTTGGAACGGACAGACATGGGAAATGGATGCCTCGGCCGGTCAAATGATAAAGGATGGAGAATTGACACCATTCATTATTGTCGGCATTCACAGCGACCCCGAAAAACGCGTTTCCCAACTCATGCCGCAGCAAGCCGTAGCAGAAGCGGGACTTGATGAGCTTATGGCTGAAGTAAAGCTCAAAGGCCAGCCCGTGCTCGGAGACAAATACGCAGCTTTTGTAGTAGAAACATTAAAGCCCCTCGTTGACAGCACTTACCCTACCCTCTCCGGTGCATCAGACACCATGGTGATGGGCTCAAGCATGGGAGGATTGATGTCACTCTATCTCATCTCCATGTATCCTGAAACATTCGGCGGAGCAGCCTGCCTGTCCACACACTGGTATGGTTCACTCAGTGCAGGAGATTTATTTGGAAATGCCATGATAGACTTCGTTGCGAATCATCTCCCGGACCCAACGACACACCGTCTGTATTTTGATCACGGAACCGCCACCATAGATGCTTATTATGGCCCGTGGGAAACAAAGGCCCTGCTTAAGGCACAGGAAAAAGGATATGTGTACGGCAAAAACCTTGACAGCTATATTGATTACGGAGCCTCACATGAAGAAAACGCCTGGGCCGGCAGAGTGGCGCGCCCGTTGCGTTTCCTCTTTGACAGATCTGAATAAAGGCAAGACTACAAGAAAGAATTTTTGCGGGACTCAAATCTTGAAATAACCTCAGTCATTTCCACAGGAAGAAATGACTGAGCTTTCTTTTTCAGACACGAAGTTATCACAAAAGAATTGAGGGACACTTAGAGGACGTACTTTTTATAAAAGCCTGCCTCCTCGTTGTATCTTATATAATCAAATTCTAATTCAAATGACTTCAATAAAAATAAAGTTCCGCCCCTCAGCCACCAATGACCGCCAAGTCCGTGAAAGTATCCACCGGGACATAGAACTTCTGAAAAAGATTATCCACAAACTGGACAGCAATAGAGAACCATATACCGCTGAAGATATAATTGAAGAGTTCAACCACTGTGCTGAAAACAATAGCCTGTTCAATTTCATGGAAAATATCATCCTGAAGTTAAAGAAGAACGGCAAGACCAGAACATCAGAAACCTACACAGTCACCCTCAACAGCTTCAAAAAGTTCCGCCAGGGGAAAGACATAACCCTTGACAACATCAATTCCGAAATAATGGAAGCATATGAAGCCTGGCACCAGCAGAGAGGCGTATCACCCAATACCATTTCATTTTATACCCGGATCCTCAGAGCAGTATATAATCGTGCAGTTGAAGAAGAAATAATTGAAAACCGTTACCCGTTCAGACATGTGTATACCGGTGTTGAAAAAACAGTCAAAAGAGCATTACCCATAGAAATAATAAAAAAGATAAATGCGCTTAACCTTGAACTCATCCCGGCGTTGGAATTTGCCCGAGATATGTTTATGATGAGTTTTATGCTCCGCGGAATGAGCTTCATAGATATGGCATATCTCAGAAGAACAGATCTAAACAACGGATACATAGTTTATCGCAGAAGAAAAACAGGACAGTTACTCACAATCAAATGGACAAAAGAAATGCAGATGCTGCTTGACAAATATCCACAGAACAATTCAGACTATCTATTACCAATCATCAGAAACCGGGGGACCAACGAACGGTACACATACCGCAATGTCGGATACAATATCAATCACAACCTGAAAACCATCGCACAGATGGTAGGATTAAACATACCGCTGACCATGTATGTGGCCCGACACAGCTGGGCATCAGCCGCCAAAGCAAAAGGCATACCCCTCAGCGTCATCAGCGAAGGGATGGGACATGACAGTGAAGCCACCACCAAAATATACCTCTCCTCCCTCAAAACCTCCGTAGTTGACCGAGCCAACACCCTAATCCTAAACAGCCTCTAACCCCTCCCCCTTTTAATTTTACATCCCTCTATAACAAAGTGAGTTTGGACAATGCGGATTTTTTGATTAATTTTGTGAAAATTTCAAAATAGAGATGGTGGAGGAAGTTTTGAGTGCGGTTGGTAATTTTATCAGTGATTACTGTTTGCTGCCGTTGCTTATTGGGGCGTCGCTTTGGTTTACTGTCCGTTTCGGGGCGGTGCAGGTTACTATGCTGGGGCAGATGCTTCGTCAGCTGGTGAGTCGCGGTTCGGGGCGTGGTATCAGTTCTTTCCAGGCTTTTGCGGTTTCTATTGCGAGCCGTGTTGGGACGGGGAATCTTGCGGGTGTGGCCACGGCTATCATGCTCGGTGGTCCGGGTGCGGTTTTCTGGATGTGGGTTATGGCGCTGGTGGGCGCTTCTTCCGCTTTTGTGGAATCTACTCTGGCTCAGCTTTATAAACGTGATGACGGCAAGGGTGGTTATATGGGCGGTCCGGCTTACTATATTCTTTATGGTCTGAAGGTGCGCTGGTGGGCTGTTCTGTTTGCGGTTCTGATATCCGGCACTTTCGGTCTGGCTTACAATTCTGTTCAAAGTAATACTATTGCCGAGGCTTTTTCTACTTCCTGGTCTGTTCCTCTCTGGCTCACGGCTTCTGTGATCTGTGTGTTGACTCTTATTATTATATGGGGAGGTCTGAGGTCTATTGCGCGGTTCAGTCAGTGGGTTGTTCCGGTGATGGCTCTGGCTTATGTCGGGATTGCGGTGATTGTTATTATTATGAATGTGGATAAGATTCCGGATGTGCTGAAGCTGATTATTGAGAATGCTTTTGGGCTGGATCAGGCTGTTGGCGGTGGTATTGGAGCGGCTATGTCCATGGGTATCAGGCGCGGTCTTTTCAGCAATGAAGCGGGGGAGGGTTCCGCACCTAATGTTGCGGCTACTTCTGACGTGTCACATCCTGTCAAACAGGGTCTTGTGCAGGCTCTGGGTGTATTTACGGATACTCTGCTGGTGTGTACTGCCACTGCGTTCATTATCATTCTGGCGGGTCTCTATAATACAAGCGGTTACAATGGTATTTCTCTGACGCAATATTCTCTGGATGCTTCTTTCCCTATGCTTCCGGGTGCGGGTACGTGGATGGTGGGTATTGCCATTTTCTTCTTTGCCTTTACTTCTATTGTGGCTAACTATTATTATGGTGAGACTAACATTCGCTTCATTACCAGGCGACGGGGTTGGATTGTTGCTTATCGCCTTGCGGTGAGCGGATTTGTATTTGCCGGTGGTTTGTTTTCTCTTAATACGGTTTGGGCTTTGGCGGATATCAGTATGTCTTTGATGGCGATCTGTAATCTGTGTGCCATTCTTCCGCTGGGGCGTTATGCGCTTTTATGTCTGCGGGACTACCGCTCTCAGCTGCGCGCGGGCCGGGATCCTCAGTACCGTTCCTCTACTATCCCGGAAATCTCCGGGGATACTCCGTGCTGGTAATCCAAAAGTTAAATATTCCTGAAATTAATTGGAGGAAAATTTTGTGGGACGGGGAAAAATGTGTATCTTTGCGCTGCATTTTTCGCAATAGGCATGGAACAAGCGTGTGAGGAGCTTCTATACCGCACACCGCCTCAGCGAGTTAACAATAATTACAACCTACTCAATGTACGTAATTGTAGAAATCCAGGGCCAGCAGTTTAAGGCCGAAAAGGATCGATTCCTGTATGTTCATTATCTTGGCCAGGAAGTTGAAGACGGCGCAACCGTAGAATTTGACCGTGTCCTCCTTGCAGACAAGGACGGTGAAGTAACCGTAGGCACACCCACAGTTGCCGGTGCCAAAGTTGTTTGCACAGTGGAGAAAGCTCTTGTAAAGGGTGACAAGGTGATCGTTTTCAAGAAAAAACGTCGTAAAGGTTATCGTCGTAAAAACGGACACCGTCAGCAGTTCTCCAAGGTTATGATTAAAGAAATCGTTGCCTAAGCGTTCTTAAACCGAATACAAACCCTGAGATTAAAAAATCGTAAAGTATGGCACATAAAAAAGGCGTCGGTAGCTCAAAGAACGGCCGTGAATCAGAAAGCAAACGCCTCGGCGTAAAAATTTTTGGTGGACAGTTTGCCAAAGCCGGTAATATCCTCAAACGTCAGCGTGGAACAGTACATCATCCCGGTCTGAATGTAGGTATCGGCAAGGACCACACCCTGTATGCCCTCATCAGTGGAACAGTTGAGTTCACAGAGGGACGCAACGGACGTAAATTCATCAACGTTAAGCCTGTAGAGGCATAACCGTCCTGTTGAGCATAAAGCTGTACAGAGCGGACATTCCCATGTTATTTCAGCGGGATGTCCGCTCTGCTTTTTTACCTTAAATAAATAATATCTCACCTATGAAAAAGCTGTTTATTACACTGATAAGTTTTCTGGCTGTCCTGAACGGCTGGGCCTGGAGCCAGAAGGGTCATGATGTTGTGGCTTCAATTGCGGAGCGTCATCTTACTGAAGCGGCTGCTGACTCTGTTAAAGATATATTTGACGGAATGTCACTTGTTTACTGGGCCAACTGGCTTGACAATGCCAGCCACACTCCTGACTATTCATATACCAAGACCTGGCATTACAAGAACATAGACGCCGGAATGGACTACGACAGCGTGCCTGCTTTCCACAAGGGAGATGTTGTCACCGCCACACGTGAACAGATTGCCATCCTGGGTGATTCTGCCAGCACAAGGAGTCAGAAACAGTTGGCGCTCAAGATTCTGGTTCATGTATTGGGTGACATGCACCAGCCCATGCACATGGGTCATGCCAGTGACCGCGGTGGTAATCAGGTACAGGTTCGTTTCTTTGACCGCGGGACAAATCTTCATTCCGTGTGGGACGGGAGCATGGTCAATTCAGCACATTCATGGACTTTCTCAGAGTGGACAGAGCAGCTTGACCGTCTGAGTCCTGAGTCTGAGGCCGCTGAGACACAGGGAAATGTAGATGACTGGGCACGTCAGACCTACGGCATAGCTACAGAAGTGTATAATTATTTCCCGGCCGGTACTAAAATCAGTTATAATCACATAGCCTACTGGGCTCCAACCATTGAGCGTCAGCTGCTTCGTGGAGGACTCCGCCTTGCTGCTGTCCTCAACGCCATTTACGATCCGGAAAGCGGCACTGACGCCTCTCAATTCTAACTTTTATAGATATTTAATGTTTGGGCTGTGTTATTTTTTGTAATTTTGCACATTAAATAAACAAGAACCTAAATAAGATAACTCAAAAATATTCAGATAACAATGGCACAGCAAGAAGATGTCTTCAAAAAAATAGTCTCCCACGCCAAGGAGTACGGCTTTGTCTTCCCCTCCAGTGAAATTTACGATGGACTTTCTGCCGTTTATGACTACGGTCAGAACGGCGTGGAGCTCAAAAACAACATCAAGCGTTACTGGTGGGATTCCATGACCCTGCTGCATGAGAACATTGTGGGTATTGACTCCGCCATCTTCATGCACCCCACCATCTGGAAAGCCTCCGGCCACGTTGACGCTTTCAATGATCCCCTGATTGATAACCGTGATTCAAAGAAGCGTTACCGTGCCGATGTGCTGATCGAGGATCAGCTGGCCAAGATTGATGAAAAAATTGCCAAGGAAGTGGCCAAGGCAGCCAAGCGCTTCGGTGAAGAATTTGATGAGGCTCAGTTCAAGAGTACAAATGCACGCGTGCTTGAACTGACCGCACACCGTGAGCAGCTTCATGAGCGTTTTTCCAAGGCCATGAATGACAATAACCTTGATGAACTGCGTCAGATCATCCTTGATGAAGAAATTGTCTGCCCCATTTCCGGTACCAAGAACTGGACCGAGGTGCGTCAGTTCAACCTGATGTTCAAGACAGAGATGGGCTCCACCGCTGACGGTGCCATGACAGTTTATCTGCGTCCGGAAACTGCGCAGGGTATCTTTGTAAATTATCTGAATGTGCAGAAAACCGGCCGCATGCGTATTCCCTTCGGCATCGCGCAGATCGGTAAGGCTTTCCGTAACGAGATAGTTGCCCGCCAGTTTATCTTCCGCATGCGTGAGTTCGAGCAGATGGAGATGCAGTTCTTTGTACGCCCGGGTGAGGAGCTCAAGTGGTTCAACCAGTGGAAGGAATGGCGTCTGAAATGGCATAAGGCCCTCGGCCTCGGTGATGAAAAGTACCGTTACCATGACCATGACAAACTGGCTCATTACGCCAATGCCGCCACAGACATTGAGTTCATGATGCCCTTCGGATTCAAGGAAGTGGAAGGTATCCACAGCCGTACAAACTTTGACCTGAGCCAGCATGAGAAATTCTCCGGCAAGAAGATTCAGTACTTTGATCCGGAGCTGAATGAGAGCTATACTCCGTATGTAATTGAAACCTCAATCGGAGTGGACCGTATGTTCCTGAGTGTTCTCTGCTCAAGTTACGAAGAACAGCCCCTTCCCAACGGCGAGACCCGCACCGTGCTCCACCTCCCCGCCCCTCTGGCACCTGTTAAATGCGCCGTACTTCCCCTTGTACGTAAGGACGGACTGCCTGAAAAGGCCCGTGAGATTGTTGATGACCTCAAGTTTGACTTTGCCACTCATTATGAGGAAAAGGACGCCATCGGCAAGCGTTACCGCAGACAGGATGCCATCGGTACACCTTTCTGCATCACAGTTGATCATCAGACACTTGAGGACAACACAGTTACACTGAGAGAACGTGACTCCATGGAACAGACCCGCGTCAACATTTCTGACCTGCACGCTCTGATTCATGACCGCGTAAGTCTGTCTTCACTGCTGCGCAAGCTCCGCTGAGCTCAAATCCTATAACTCCTCTAACAGATTGAATATGAAAAAGTCAACTATAATCGGTATAGTTATAGCCGCTGTCCTTGTGATAGTAGGCTTCTGGAGCATTTCCGGATACAACAACTTTGTCACTCTTGATCAGGAAGTGGAACAGCAGTGGGCTCAGGTACAGGTGCAGTATCAGCGCCGAATGGATCTGATACCCAATCTGGTCAATACAGTCCAGGGCTATGCCGCCCATGAGTCCAATACCTTTGAAGCAGTGACGCGCGCACGTGCCGGGCTGTCAGAGGCAATGGAACGTGCCAGTGCCGATACAATTCCGAGCGCCGGCGCTAACCAGCAGGCTCTCAACCGCTTCAATGACGCTCAGCAGGATCTGGGACGTGCCCTGAATATTTATGTGAATGCAGTTCATGAGGCCTATCCCACCCTGCAGGCCAACACTCAGTTTGCAGACCTGATGGCTCAGCTTGAGGGTACAGAGAACCGCATCGCCACAGAACGCGGCCGTTATACCGAGGCAGTACGTCAGTTCAATACCGGCGTGCGCAAGTTCCCCGGTAATATAATTGCTTCCCTGTTCGGTTTCAGCGTCAAGCCCCAGTTTGAGGCAGATTCCCGCGCGGCTCAGGCTCCAACAGTTCAATTTCCCCAGTAATTCCACGCTTTAAATGAAGAAACTTTTAATAGTTATTGCCGTTCTGGGTCTGCTGGCTTCAGCATGCGTAAAGAATGAAAAAACAGTATGGGAGCAGTACGAGCAGTACCGCAACGATAACAATGCCTGGCTGGCAGAACTGCAGGGAAAGAAAAATCCTGACGGCACTTCTTACTATCAGACCCTGACGGCAGACTGGTACTCCGGTACATTTGTGCTGATTCATTATTTCAATGACCGTTCAGAGACAGAAGGCAATCTCTCTCCGCTGTATAACTCAACGGTGCATACACGTTACCATCTGAGCCTGTATGACGGAGTGGGAGTTGACAGTTCAGCAAGTTACACAACCCGCCTCAATTATACAATTCCCGGCTGGGGTATTGCCCTGATGCAGATGCGCTGCGGTGATACGGCTGAAGTAATCATACCTTATGCCGCCGCTTACGGCAGCCAGTCCATGAGTGCCATCAGGCCTTACTCCAATCTCCGCTTCAACGTGCGCCTTGTGGATATTCCATACTATGAAGCTCCTCCTTACCAATAATTTCTAATACTTTCCAAAATTATGTATCAACAGGACAATCTCACTCCTCCGCCCGTTTACCCGGAGCAGCAGCAACCTGTACAGTATCAGGTAAGTTTCGGTGAAGCCGTTTCACGCGGATTCAGCAATTACTGTAATTTTGATGGGCGTGCCTCCCGCTCAGAGTTCTGGTGGTGGTACCTGTTCCAGACAATCGTATCCATCCCGTTTGGTGTCGGTTTTGCCGTATGCCACGCCATGGACTCCAAAGCAGCCATTCTTTTCCAGATTCTGAACTGGATTATCAGCCTGGCTCTTTTCCTGCCTACATTAGGTGTATTTGTACGCCGCATGCATGATATTGGAAAGAGCGGATGGTGGTACTTCCTTAACTTCATCTGCTTGATCGGCAGCATCATCCTTCTGATCTGGGAACTCAAGGAAAGTGATCCTTACGAGAACGAATACGGCCCCGTTCCCAACACAGAACCTGCTCAGTAATTCCTTTCAGACAGAATAAAAAGACAGAACCTTGTACCAAAAATACAGGGTTCTGTTTTTTTAACATATTTTTTATCATTACCATGTAACAAATCCGGCACTTGAGTAGTCTAATAAATGTGTAATCTATAAAAACCGTATGCAAGGTAAAAAGGAAAATCTCCCTATGATAACACTTAACAAAGTAAACAAAACTTATCCGGGTGCCGTGCCGCTTCATGTACTCAAGGACATAGACCTTGAAATCAAGCGCGGTGAGTTTGTATCCATCATGGGTGCTTCCGGCTCCGGGAAATCCACCCTTCTGAACATACTGGGAATTCTTGACGGCTATGACAGCGGAGAATACATTCTTGACGGCACACCCATCAAGGACCTGAGTGAGAACCGGGGTGCAGAGCTGCGTAACCGCCTTATCGGATTTGTTTTTCAGTCCTTTAATCTGATAGGTTATAAGAATGCGTTGGAAAATGTGGCACTTCCGCTTTACTATCAGGGAATGGGCAGACGCAAGAGAAATGCCCTGGCAATGGAACAGCTGGAGCGGCTCGGACTTGCAGACCGCGCCACCCACCTGCCGGGAGAACTTTCCGGCGGACAGAAGCAGCGTGTGGCCATTGCCCGTGCCATTGTCACAAACCCGTCCATCATTCTGGCAGACGAGCCTACGGGAGCCCTGGATTCTCATACCTCCCAGGAGGTAATGGAAGTTTTCCGTCAGCTCAATAATGATGGAATGACAACAGTGGTGGTGACTCATGACCCCAAGGTTGGAAAGGCCACAGACCGGATTATACATATTGAAGACGGCCGCATTGTAACACCTGAACTCCATGTTTGATATTTTCAGAGAAATAGGACAGACCCTGCGCAGTAACCGTCTGCGCACGTTTCTGACAGGGCTTGCCGTGGCCTGGGGTATCTTCATGCTCATTGTGCTCTTGGGAGCCGCCCGTGGTGTGGAAAATGCTTTCCAGGAAGATGCCGGATCCCGTGACATGAATAAAATCCAGATATGGAATGGCTGGACTTCAATGCCTTACAGAGGATATGCGGAGGACAGGCAGATCACCCTGCATTCATCTGATGTCCCTGCGCTTGAAAATCTGACAGAATATGTGTCAGAGGTTACGGTTCAGGATGATATTGATTCCGCCAAAGTGTATGGGCCCAATGACTATATCACAGGAGGCCTGACAGCGGTATATCCACGCAGGCTGTCAGATCTTGAAATCACCATGGGACGTGCTCTCAATGATATGGATATCAGGGAAAACAGACGCAGCATGGTGATTGAGTCACGCAATGCAGAAATTCTTTTTGGCAGTGACAGTGCCGCTCTGGGGCAGACCGTTACCAGTCTCGGACTGGGTTGGAAAATTGTCGGAGTATATGATAATCGCTGGCGGACTTCAAATTATATACCTTACACCACCCTCAAGTCCATAACCGGCGGGGATGAAAATCCATCCACCATTACAGCTTATGTGGACAATCTCACCACAGAGGAACAGGGAAACGCCGCTGAGGAAGCAATCCGCACCACCCTTGCCAAACGCCATCAGTTCCATCCTCAGGATCAGAGCGCGCTATGGATGTGGAATTCCTTCACCCAGGCCATTGCAGCCAATGGTGCCGGGAGTATCCTCAACATCACTGTCTGGGTAATAGGATTGCTGACTCTGCTGACCGGAATTGTGGGCGTGAGCAATATTATGTTTGTCAGCGTGCGTGAGCGTACACATGAGATTGGTATCCGCCGTGCCATCGGCGCCAAACCCCGCAGCATACTCTTTCAGATATTACTGGAAAGTATCTCCATCACTGCCATAAGCGGTTATGTCGGCTTGTTTTTTGGAATGGTAACACTCCAGATTATTAACGAACTGTTCGGTAATCTTGAGGGATTCAAAAATCCAACGGTTTCTTTTGCCATTGCCATTGAAGTCACCATCGCTATGATAATATGCGGAGCAGTAGCCGGCTTGTTCCCGGCATTACAAGCAATTAAAGTTAAACCGGTTGAGGCCCTCAGAGATGAATAAAGTCATGCGAATACCATTTTTAGACAGCGAAATGTGGAGGGAGACAATTCAGACCCTCTCCCGGAGCGGAAGCCGAACCTTCCTGACGGCATTCGGAATCTTCTGGGGTACTGCCATGCTTGCACTCCTTTTGGGAGGAGCCACAGGCCTTACAGGTATGATAAGCCGGCAATTTGCAGGTCTGAGTACAAATATTGGAGGTTTCACTTCCAGTCGCACCACAATGAGTTACGGCGGTTTCAACAAGGGAACGGACTGGACTCTCACTGAAACCGACGTAGAAACCATCCGGCGCACCGCACCGTATATTGATAAAATGACATCTCTGAACTGGTCTTACGGTTCTGCCGTGGCAGGTTCTCAGTCAAAAAATGCCACATTCATAGGAGTGGAGCCTCAGTACTTCGAATTACTGACTGTGGATGTGCGGGGGCGCACCATCAATTCCTCCGACCTGAGCAGCAGCCGGAAGGTGGCAATTATCGGTACCAATCTGGCCAACCGCCTTTTTCCTGAAGAAGATGCCCTGGGTAAACATGTAATGCTCAGCGGAATTGACTTTCTGATAGTTGGTGTGGCCTCTCAGTACGGTGAAGCCACAATTGGAGGACGTGTGGATGAATCATTCCTCATCCCCTCCACCACCATGCGCCGGGCTTTTGCGCTGGGAAATGCCGTGGACTTTGTAACATTCTCCAGTCCTGATGGTCATAAGCCTTCTGAAAACAAGGCTGCCATTCTGAGAGCACTGAGGTCAAACCACCCCATTCATCCTGAAGATGAAAATGCCATCTTCTTCCAGGATTTCAGTGAGATATTTGATATGGTTAACAGTATCTTCTTAGGGGTCAAACTTCTTGCTCTCTTTGTTGGTCTGGGTTCTCTGTTGGCCGGTGTTATCGGTGTGGGAAATATCATGTGGATAATAGTAAAGGAACGTACGCCTGAGTTTGGAGTACGCCGCGCCATTGGAGCACGTCCCTTTGATATAACCGCTCAGGTGCTCTGTGAGAGTGTGCTTCTCACTGTTACCTCCGGCATTGCGGGTGTATGTTTTGCAGCAGGTATTCTGGCCCTTGTTGACCATCTTACATTTGATTCCATGACAGGGAATGCCGGCTTTGAACTGCCTTTCCGCACCGCAATGTGGATTGTATTCATCTTCATCATCCTGGGAAGCGCTGCAGGAACCCTGCCCGCCATCAAGGCCATGCGTATTAAACCCATTGAGGCCATCAGGGACCATTGAAAATACTTTTACCCTGAAACAATCAATCCGTAAACAAACTAATCCGAAAAATAAACTAATAACAAAATACAGAAATGAAAAAGACTTTCCGCATCCTGCTCTGGATACTGCTTGGAGTGATTTTTGTGGGCACATTTTACTTTTTATGGAAGAACTCACATACAGAGCCTACAATGTACAGAAACATCCATGCCACCACAGGTAACCTGGAACGTACAACAGTGCTGACGGGCAAGATTGAACCACGCGATGAAGTCAATATCAAACCTCAGATTTCAGGTATCATTACCAGCATAGAGGTTGAAGCCGGACAGACTGTTCACAGCGGGGATGTGATTGCACGCATTCAGGTTGTGCCTGAGGCTTCTCAGCTGAGCAGCGCGCAGAGCAGACTGAACACGGCCATTATTGAACTTAACAATAAGACGGCTGTCTTTCACCGTGACAGCGCCCTGTATGCCGCCAGGGTGATCAGCCGCGAGGAATATGAACTGTCACAGCGCAATCTTGCTGTGGCACTGGAGGATAAACTTGCTGCCGAGGATGCCCTCAGCATTGTCCGTTCAGGTGTTTCCCGCCTCAATGCCGAGGAAAGCAATACCCTCGTGCGCGCCACAATTGACGGTCTTGTCCTTGATGTGCCGGTAAAAGTTGGTACCTCTGTAATCCAGAGCAATACTTTCAATGACGGAACCACCATTGCCGTAATTGCTGACATGAACAATCTTGTTTTCACTGGTAATGTGGATGAAACAGAAGTGGGATCTCTGCGTGTGGGTATGCCTGTGAATATTTCCGTGGGTGCCATGCCGGACTTAAACCCATCCGGAGTGATTGAATATATTTCTCCCAAGGGTAGCAACAGTACCGGTGCCAATACCTTTGAAATAAAGGCAGCTCTCAACGTGGAACCCAACAGCGGTCTGCGTGCCGGTTACAGTGCCAATGCATCCGTTACTCTTGAGGGGGCAAGCAATGTGCTCTATCTCCCGGAGTCTGCCGTGGAATTTACAGCCGACAGCTGTTATGTTTATGTTCTTGTAGACAGCACCGCCACTCCTGCTGTGTATAACCGCACTGCGGTAACCACCGGTATCAGCAACGGTATTGATATTGAAATTCGCTCAGGTATTGACAGCACCTCCGTAATACGCGGTGAAAAAATCAAGTAAGTCATGAAAAGATTATTTGTAACCATAGGAGCCGGGCTGTGCTTGGCCTCTCTGTCAGCCCAGTCCTGGACTCTGGAGCAGTGTGTTGATTACGCCATTTCCCACAATATTGATGTGCGCAGCCGTCTTCTGAGCATTGAAAGCAGCCGCCAGAGTGTGACAGAGGCATATGACCGCTTTCTCCCTCAGGTACAGGGTTATGCAGGACAGAATTTCAATTTTGGACGCGCCCTGACCTCTGACAATACATATGCCAACCGCAATACTTCATCCACTTCCTTTGGCGCTCAGCTCAGCCTGCCGCTGTTTCAGGGCCTGGCAGGCGTGCGTAGGGTTGATTATGCCAAGACGGATCTTGCAGCTGCCGTTCTGGAAGCTGAAGCCGGTGCGGACAATGTAACTGTTTCAGTTATCGGAGCTTATCTGCAGGCTCTTTATACTGCAGAGCTGGTAAATGTTGCGCGTGAACGCCATTCCCTTACAGTTACTCAGTATGAAGCCACAAGGGCTCTGGTTGAGGCCGGACGTAAGCCGGAGCTGGAACTCACTCAGGCTTCATCTCAGGTTGCCCAGGCCATGCTGGCAGTCACCAATGCAGAGAATGACAGCGTTATGGCAATGGTGGATCTGGCACAGGTCCTCAATCTGGAAAACGTTTCTGACTTCACCATTGCAGCCATGGACCCCGGTGAAATATTCTTCAATTCAAATCTGGATGAGGTTATTGACCAGGCTTTCAGCCGCAATCCCGCCCTGAGAGCTGCCGGTGCACGTGTTCAAGCCGAGCAGAAAAATATCTCACTTGCCCGGACTGCTTATATACCCACGCTGAATTTCAGTGCCGGGATAGGTACCAATTATTATCATACCGCCGGATTGAATAACGAGAACTTCAGCGGACAGATGCGTCATAATTTTTCACAAAGTATAGGCTTTTCACTTTCAGTTCCCATATTTGACGGATTCAATGCGCGTAACAGTATCAGACGCGCACGCCTCAACCATATCAATGCGGAATTACAGCTTGACAATACCAGAATTCAGCTCTATAAAGCTCTTGTCCAGGCTCATGCCCAGGCCAAGGCTGCAAGGAACAGTGCTGAGGCAGGTAATGTGGCCGTAGAGGCCACACGTCAGGCCCTGGCCGCAATGCAGACCCGTTATGACCTTGGGCGCGCCAATTCAACTGAACTTGAGCAGGCACGCACCGAGTACATTATTGCGCTTGGAGACTATACAAGAGCACGGTACGAATATCTATTGCGTACTCGTATCCTCAACTTCTATACCCGGGGAAGCATACTATGACAGCGCCTTGTTGAGTTCCGGGCGCATGGCCGGGGTGACGGGGATGGCCCGTCCGCCCAGGATAATGGTATTGCGCTCTATCACCCGCACTTTATCCAGATTCACAATAAATGACCGGTGTACGCGCATGAAGCGTGCGCCGGTCAGCGCATTTTCCACTGCCCGCATGCTCATCAGGCTCAGGATAGGCTGCTCCTGGCTGTCAACAACAAAACGCACATAATCTTTCAAACCCTCTATGTAAAGTATTTCCGCCAGAGGTATCCTGATTAAGCGGTACTCGCTTTTGACCATGATATATTCCGGGGCAGAGACCTGTGCGGGAAATGTATTATATACTCTCATGGCTGCTTCAAGGAAACCTGAATACGGTACGGGCTTGAGAAGATAATGCACGGCACCTATACCGTAACTCTCCAGGGCATGGTCTGCATAAGCCGTGGTGAACACCACCTTTACATCCGGCCCAAGCTCACGTGCCAGGGTCAGCCCGTCTTTCCCCGGTATGTGGATATCAAGAAACACCACATCCGGACGCTTCTGTGAGGCCATCTTGAGGGCTTCATCGGCACTGTTAACTTCTGCAACCAGTTCCAGGAACGGTGTCCGGCGCACATATCCGGCTATAAGGGCGGATGCAAGCGGCTCATCATCCACAACCAGGCATTTTAAAATTCTCTCAGTCATGGAGCGGGAGATTTGGCACACGGAGCGTGGCGGTATAAGTTCCTTTATGCACGTGTGTATTCAACGATGCTGCATTTCCATAAATCAGGGACAGCCGGCGCCGCAGATTGGCAAGTCCGGTTCCGGCTCCGTGGCTTCCCGGAGTGTCAAAATGATTTGATGTCTCACACGTGAGATAACCGTCCTTGACTTCTATCCTCACTGTAATGGGAGTACCGTGGAGGGAGCAGTTCCCATATTTAAATGCATTTTCCACCAGAGGCAGCAGCAACAGCGGAGCAATGTGGAAATTATTATCGGAATCAACCTCAGTTTTGAACTTCACCGGATGAGACTGGGCACTTATACGCATACGCATCAGTTCCACATATGCATCCATAAACTCCAGCTCCTTCTGAAGTCTCACACTTACACGTTCTCCGTCAAGCATATACCTCATCAGCTTTGAAAGGCGGAGAACTGCATCCTTGGCATCTTCTGTATTGATGTCAATCAGTGTATAAATGGTATTGAGTGAATTGAACAGAAAATGCGGATGGAGCTGGGCTCTCAGACTGGCAAGCTCTGTTGTGCGTTGTGCCGCAATCAGCTCCTGCTGGCGCTGGCGGGCCTGGCGGAGTCGGGCTGAAACACGCAGTGCAGTTGCAAATCCCACTGCCAGTACCATCATCACAGCATCTCGCAAAATAAAAGAGGTACTTCTGAGGACACGGTGCCAGCCCTCAGGAGGATGCCGCCGGGGTGGTCGTCCCGAATTAAAAAATTCCTCGGAAAGATAATATCCAATTAATACCGCCGCCACAACAAGCAGGAGATTTATTCCCACAAATCGCCACGGATGAGAGTGCTCTCCTCCCAAATTACGGTCTACAAGCAGAAAATAATTGATATAGAAAACTGCCAGCATCAGCAGAGCCCTGAGGTAAAAGCCTGCATGACCGCCCCATCCCCCATGCCTGTGCGGCATGGCCAGAGCCATGATCACCTCCGGGAGAACAAAGAGCATGGCAATCAGAAATGTATGTGCCAGCCCTGTCATCACGGCGTGACCCCGTGATAAGCCGGGGCGGCTCATAACAAGGTCTTGAGCTGTGCGGGAGTGAGCGTCTGCTGTTCTCCTGTACGCAGATTCTTGACTGCCACTGTGCCTTCTTTAAGCTCGCTTTCTCCAATCATGGCAAAAAAGCGGCAACCCGTGGCATCTGCAAATCCTATCTGTTTTTTCATCTTGGAAGCTTCCGGATAAATCTCCGCAGAAATACCGTCAGCACGCAGTTCCTTGATAACCTTCATGGATGCAAGAGCCTCCGCTGCTCCAAAGTTTGCAAACAGGAAAGATGTGGGACGCACCGCAGCCTCCGGGAAAAGGTCAAGAGCCATCATGACATCATAAATTCTGTCCGCTCCGAATGAAACTCCCACACCGGAAAGTCCGGGCATTCCGAAAACTCCCGTAAGATTATCATATCTACCGCCCCCTGAAATACTGCCCATGGGAGTATCAAGGGCTTTTACTTCAATAATGATTCCGGTATAATAATTCAGACCTCGCGCCAGAGAAACATCAAGCTCCACTTCCGCAGCCATTCCCAATTCTGAAGTGAGAGAAAGAACGGTGGTAAGTTCCTCCACACCCTTCATACCCGTCTCATTACCCTGAAGGATACGACTCAATTCAGCAAGACGTTCCTGAGCAGAGCCACTGATTGACAGAACCGGCATCAGCGCATCAACAGCCTGCTGACTCAGTCCGCGCTCCAGGAGCTCCGCGCATACAGCCTCAGCCCCAATCTTATCAATCTTGTCAATGGCAACAGTAATGTCAGTCAAAGAATCCGGAGCGCCGATGTATTCAGCAATACCGGCAAGAACCTTACGGTTATTAAGCTTTATGCAAACACGGATACCCAGACGGGAGAAAACCATATCAACCATCTGAAGCAGCTCAACTTCATTAAGCAAAGAATCAGAGCCCACCACATCAGCATCACACTGATAAAACTCACGGTAACGCCCTTTCTGAGGACGGTCAGCACGCCATACAGGCTGAATCTGGTACCGTTTGAAAGGCATCTGAAGTTCATCACGATGCTGAACCACATAACGGGCAAAAGGCACAGTAAGATCATAACGCAGCCCCTTATCACACAGCTGAGTACTCAATTTAGGAAGATTGGAACCGTCAAGCAGATCACGGTCAACGCCCCGCAAAAAATCACCGCTGTTGAGAATACGGTAAAGCAACTTATCACCCTCCTCACCGTACTTACCGGTGAGAGTCCCCAGATTTTCCATAGCCGGAGTTTCAATCTGCCGGTAACCGAAAAGACTGAAAACACTGCGGATAGTATCAAATATATAATTGCGCCGACCCATCTCAGTTGTAGAAAAATCGCGCGTACCTTTAGGATTAGAGGGTTTCTGAGCCATATCGAACTTAATTAAGAAAATAAAAGCAATTGCAAAATTACAAATTTTTAATTAAAATCCGCCGTTTTCTTATTACTTTTGCAAGCA
>CAZNBD010000040.1:0-9581 GCA_964571405.1 uncultured Bacteroides sp.
ATCTCCCCGTCATCAGGGCACTGCCAGACATCGTAATCCACTGACCCGAGTTTTTCCTCCAAATCCTGTCCCGGACTGAGATAATTATTGTCAGTTTCCTCATCCAGTTTCACCATGGCCTTTCCGCACGCTGTGCAGCGCCGGGGCTTGTTGCGCCAGTACTGCATGATTATCAGCATGGGGAGCGTGGCTATAAGGGGAAAGCCAAGACCGAGGAATGTCAGTGCCAGGTACGGAGCCCGCAACTGGTTCATAACAGCATATTTCTGATATAGAGGCAGATTGCGTACTCTGTAAAGGTACACCAGGAACAGGACCGTCATTCCCGCTGCAAGTACTCCGCACAGGTACAGATAAATGGTAAAAGGTTTATCCTCATCCTCCTGCGCAATGCGCCGGTCTGCATCCTGCCGTCCGCTGCGTAATTCCTCAATGGCCTCAGGTGTGGTAAGTATGCCCTCAATGGCCTCCATGGCCGCCACTGTCCCGGCGCTGTAATTACCTTCTCGGAAGTCCGGTGCCATATAATTACGTACTATTCTGGTACATACCACATCCGGCAGCAGGCCTTCAACCCCGTACCCTGTACGTATCTCCGCGCGGCGTTTGTCCTTGACCACCAACACAAGGAAACCGTTATCCTTATCATCTTTCCCAAGTCCCCAGAGCTCAAACAGGTCCGTGGCAAAATCGGCCGGTGTGCGGTCCACATCATCAAGCACCACCACAACTCCCTCTGCCGTGGAAGTCTGACGTATATTTCTGAGAATCAGGTTTATCTGAGCCTCCGCTGCCTGACTGAGTATGCCGTCCGGATTGGATACATACTTCAATGAATCCTCAACATGGACATTGGGCACCTGCTCAGGCGTGTAAACGGTTGCGTTTGAGCATATTGCTGTAAAGACGCAGAAAATGATAAGGTATAAGTATCTTTTCATTGTATCTTGATGAGAAAATGAAGGCGTGAGCCGGGAGGATTAAGGTTTAACGTTCCTGTACACAGGCGTTTATCTTTAACGGTGTAAGAGTCCGGCTCTCTTTGGTCAGTAATGGAGAATGTGCCGTGGGCTTCAGGATGCATGTAATTTCTCTGGAAATTCAGGCACAGATGTCCCATTGTCATTCGTAGATTCAACTCACACAGGGCCAGCCTGTCAGAGTCTTTGACAGTCATCATGTCCACTCCCACAGGTCCTGAGTATGCACTGCCGATGATGTGGGGCAGGGCAGTGCACAGCCCGTCCTTTATAGCATTGTAAGCTTCGGGAGATGAGAGCTTTATAATCTCTTGCTCAATTTCTTTCTGAGGTATAATTATATTACCGCTGTAAGCGCCCAGGCGTTCCGTGGTGAACAATGACAGGCCGCGGAAGTCTGCCCGCCCCTGCTCCATATGGAACAGGAAAGCAAAGTCAGAGCTCTTGTCTATGCGCGGCTCCGCCATTACGGAATCCTGGTTGCGCAACATTCCGTTTATTTCATTAGCTCTCCGCTCCAATGTCATGGTATCCACCACAATAACTCCGCGTCCTGAAGAGCTGTACGGCAGCTTGAGTATGGCTTCTCCATGTGAATTTACATATTCCTCAATCTGCTGAAAAGAATTCAGCTCCACTGCGGCCTCTGTGAGATACTGCTGAGGAAGAAGTCCGTGCAGAGCAATGGAAGTTCGGCGGTGGGAAATTGATCTTATTTTATCTAATGATCGATCATCAGGTAGTTGCTCCGGAGTAAATTCATAATCGGCAAAAATGGCTCTAACAGCCCGGCTCCATCCCCAGGGCACAGGAGTTTTGCCGGCCGGCTCATAATCAAAAACATCAATGTCTATGCCGAAAAGATTCTGCATGTTATCCAGCCACGCCGCGTTTACTCCGGTACAAATGAACTGTGAGCCGTGCTCGCCATACCACAGCGGGAGTGTCTGTCCCGCACTGCGCAGCAGCATGGCCGGAGCGGGAGGCGTGAAATGCGGCTCATCACGCACAAGAGCCAGATCATTCTCCGGATTAAACAGATAGACCGCTCTCATGGAATGTAATATGGATATTTGACTTCCCACAGAAAAAGTGCCTCCGCAGGCATGGATGTCCCTGCGGCACAGCGGTCCTTCATTTCAAGGATATTCAGAATGTCTTCAGCTTCAATTTTATGACGTCCCACTTCCACCAGAGTCCCCACAACAGCCCGCACCATATTCCTCAGGAATCGGTCTGCGGATATCTCAAAATAATACTTGTTGGGTTCATACTCCACCCACTCTGCCGCTGTGACTGTGCAGATGTTGGTTTTGGCATCCGAGTGCAGTTTGGCAAAGGAAGTAAAATCTTTCTGCCCCAACAGGTATGCTGCCCCCTTGTTCATGGCGTTGAAGTCTATTTTATGGTTTGTACTCCATGATAACGGGCCGGCAAACGGATCTTTAAGTGTATGGGCAAAATATCTGTACGTCCGGGCTGACGCATCAAAGCGGGCATGAGCCTGCTCATGAACCGGCTTGAGACTGTAAAGTGCTATATCCGGCCCCACGATAGCATTGGCTTTCCTCACAAGTGACTGCGCATCAATATCCTCAGGTAGGTCAAGATGAGCAATCATCATACGCGCGTTAACTCCCGCATCCGTGCGCCCGGCTCCGGTAATGGCCACACGCTCACGCAGCAGGGTACTCAGAGCATCCTCGATAACGCCCTGCACTGTGGGACTCTGCGGCTGTATCTGCCAGCCGTGGAACCCGGCTCCCTTGTAGGCAAGATGCAGAAAATATCGCACTTAATTATCTTTCAAGATAAGTATAACCGAACAGTCCGGAGCGGTAGGTGCTGATGAAGTCGCGCCCTTCCTCCGGGGTAATCTTTCCTGCTTTCATGGAGGCTGTTACCCAGGTCTCGACATTGCGCACCAGCTTCTTGGGGTTGAACTGAACATACTCCAGTACTTCATCAACTGACTCACCTTCAATAATCTGGTCAATCTCGTAATGATCCTTATAGACACTGATGTGCACCGCGTTGGTATCTCCGAAAAGATTGTGCATGTCACCCAATATCTCCTGATATGCTCCGGTCAGGAACACTCCCAGATAATAAGGTTCACCGGGCTTCAGGGCGTGTACCGCCAGGGATGAGGATGTGCCTGAGGGTGAAATGAAACTGGTAATCTTGCCGTCTGAGTCACAGGTCATATCCTGGATGGTACAGTTCCGTGTGGGTTTCTCATCCAGTCGGGTAAGGGGAACAATGGGGAAGAGCTGGTCAATTGCCCAGCTGTCAGGTAGGCTCTGGAACAGTGAGAAGTTGCAGAAGTATTTGTCCGGAAGCATCTTGGCAATCTTGCGGAGATCTTCAGGCATATGTTTGAGGCCTCCTGCAATTTCACCCACCTCTCTGGCTATACTCCAGAACAATTTCTCAATCTGAGCGCGTGTGCGCAGATCCAACATTCCCAGGCTGAACAGGTCAAGGGCCTCCTCGCGTATCTGCAGGGCATCGTGCCAGCTTTCAAACAGGCGGTTCTTGTCCAGGCGATCCCAGATGGCAAACAGCTCGCGGGCAAGCTCGTGGTCCTCATCTGATACCTGCTGGTTGTCTTTCCACACGGGCATCTGAGTGGTTTCCAGTGCCTCTATAACCAGGATGGAGTGGTGGGCTGTGAGGGAACGTCCGCTCTCTGTAATGAGATTAGGCTGCTTAAGATTATTTTTGACACACACGTCAACAATGGCGGAGACAGCGTCATTGGCATACTCCTGGATGGAGTAATTCATTGAGCTCTCGGAGGAGGAGGAACGTGTTCCGTCATAATCCACTCCCAAGCCGCCGCCTATATCAATAAAGTCAATGTTAAAGCCCAACTTGGACAGCTGGACATAGAACTGAGTGGCCTCGCGCAGGGCATTTTTGATCACACGTATCTTGTTGATCTGACTGCCTATATGGAAGTGAATGAGCTTCAGGGAGTCCTTGATGTCCCTTTTCTCCATTATATCCAGGGCCTCGAGAAGTTCTGAGGAGTTGAGGCCGAATTTGCTCTGGTCTCCTCCGCTCTCGCTCCACTTGCCTGCGCCGGTGCTTGAAAGTTTGATCCGTATTCCCACATTGGGACTCACCTTGAGGCGCTTGGATATATCGGCAATCATGCGCAGCTCATTGAGTTTCTCAACAACCAGATAGATTCTGCGTCCCATCTTCTGGGCCAGAAGGGCAAGCTCTATGTAAGCTTCATCCTTGTAGCCGTTGCAGATTATCAGCGCGTTCTCATCTATGTTTGTTGCCAGAACCGCATGAAGCTCCGGTTTGGAACCGGCCTCAAGGCCTATATTGAATTTCTTGCCGTAAGTTACTATCTCTTCCACCACCGGGCGCATCTGGTTCACCTTGATGGGGTAAATCATATAATTCTGAGCGGTGTAAGAGTACTCCTTGGCAGCGGTTTTGAAGCAGTTGGAGATTTTTTCAATACGGTTGTCAATGATGTCAGGAAAGCGGAGCAGAACCGGGGCGGAGACATCCCGCACCTGCAGTTCATCCATGATATCCTTCAGATCCACAGCCATGCATCCGGCCTTGGGTGTCACAATTATATGACCTTTCTCGTTGACAGAAAAGTAATTGCGGCCCCATCCGGATATGTTGTACAGCTCCTCGCTGTCTTCAACTCGCCATTTTCTCATTTGAAATTCAAAATATTACGTGTGTAGTTTCTGGTATCTAATTAGAACTGCAAAATTAGTGAAAATTCCGCATATTATCCATTCAAATTTGCTAATTTTGCAGTGTGAAACTGAAAGGAATACATATCAGGACCTTATTTGCAGCAATCGGAATGCTCTTGCTGGGCGCATGCAGCCCGGTAAAACATGTCCCGCAGGGTCAGTATCTCCTTGAGGATGTTTCAATTGAGGTTGACGGCCCGTGTGAGACGCTCACCAAAACGGAACTGTATAACTTTCTGCGTCAGACACCCAATCACAAGGTTTTGGGGTTTGCCAAACTTTCCCTGGGTGCTTACAGCCTCTCCGGCATGGACAGCACCAAGTGGTATAACCGCTGGCTCCAGCGAGCCGGTCAGCCCCCGGTGATATATGATTCATTACTGGCTGAAGGTTCACGGCATCAGCTCACCCAGGCTCTCATCAACAGCGGGTACATGGATGCTGTGGTGGAACTGGACTCCTTTCCCAGTCCGGAGGAGCGCAGAATGAAACTGAAATATACCGTTCATCCCGGAACGCCCTTCCGTGTCCAGGGTTTGGGGTACAATATCCCGGATACCACCATCAGGAATATTGTCATGTCAAGCCTCAATGCCTCCCAGCTCCGCCCGGGCATGTTTTTTGACCGCACTGTTCTTGACCAGGAGCGTACCCGCATTACACGCCTGCTCCAGAACAGGGGATATTTCCGCTTCAACCGTGATTATATAAATTTCACGGCAGACACGGTCAGCGGCAGTCGTGACCTCAATCTCACCGTAAATGTTCACTCCCCGCAGGCCACGGTGGTTCCCACCGCATCCGCCCCCGGTGAGTTTTCTGACACCCGCCATCACAGATATTATATCCGTAATGTTGTATTCAATCTTGATACGGGAGGAGAGCAGCCTGACTCGGTTTGGTATCGCGGAATGTGTTATGTTTTTGGCAAGGATCGCTACCTGAAACCGTCTCTGCTGGATGAAATGTGTTATCTTACGCCCGGAAGCACATACAGTCAGCGTTCACTTGAACGTACATACCAGGCACTCGGTCGTCTGCCCATAATCAAATTTGTAAACATAACCACCGAGCCCTGCGGTTCTATCGGTGACGCCGGGCTGGTGGATGTGACAATAAATATCAGCCGGAACAAAAAGCAGGGTGTGTCTGTGGAACTTGAAGGTACAAACAGTGAGGGTGACCTGGGCTTCGGAGTCGGGCTCGGTTATCAGCACCGCAATTTAGCTCACGGCTCTGAGTCCTTATCAGCCAAGTTCCGTGCCTCATATGAATCCCTCTCCGGTAAGTTTGAGGACCTGGTAAACAACCGGTACAGCGAGTATGCCGGCGAGGTGGGTATTACATTCCCCAAATTTGAATGTCCGTTCCTGACCAGGAGTTTCAAGCAGAGAGTTTTGGCCACCAGTGAGTTTGCAGTAAGCTTCAATTATCAGGAACGTCCTGAGTACACCCGTATCATTGCCGGCACATCGTGGCGGTGGAAATGGCAGCAGAACAGACCCGGTGGTCTGTACAGACGCACTTATGACCTGGTGGACATCAATTATGTGCGCCTCCCCAGGAGCACCATGGATTTTATTGACCAGATTGCACCGTCAAATCCTCTGCTCAGATATAGTTATGAGGACCATTTCATCATGCGCACCGGATATACGTACTGGTTCACCAACCGCCGCATTCCATCCACTCAGGACCTCCTCCATCACCTGTATCAGCCCAGCGTGACCAGTGTGAGGGCCAGCGTGGAGACAGCCGGTAATCTGCTTTACGCCATTTCAAAAGCTGTTGGACAGCACAAGAAGGACGGGGTATATAAGATACTTGGCATCCAGTACGCCCAGTACGTAAAAGGTGAGATAGATTATACTTATACCCGGAGCATGTCATGGCGTAGTGCCGTTTCATTTCATGTTGGTACAGGATTATGTTACCCCTACGGTAACTCAACAATGGTACCTTTTGAAAAACGCTTCTATGCCGGCGGCGCAAATGGCGTACGCGGCTGGGGCGTGCGAACTCTCGGACCGGGTAGTTATGACGCGCAGAATTCCGTAAAGGACTTTATCAACCAGTGCGGTGACATTCGCCTTGACCTCTCCGTGGAATACAGGGCCAAGCTCTTCTGGGTTCTGGAGGGTGCTCTCTTTATTGATGCCGGTAACATCTGGACAATCAAGAATTATGAAACCCAGCCCGGAGGATTCTTCCGTTTCAATAGTTTTTATAAGGAAATTGCAGCCGCCTACGGAGTGGGTCTGCGCATGGACTTCACTTATTTCCTTCTGCGTTTTGACCTGGGCATGAAGGCCCACAATCCTGCCATGAACCAGGAACGCTGGCCAATTGTTCATCCCAAGTGGAGCCGCGATGCAAACTTCCATTTTGCAGTCGGTTACCCTTTCTAATTTTGATGATATGAAACAGTTAGTAATATTTGACCTTGACGGCACCCTGCTCAATACCATTGATGACCTTGCCGAGGCAACCAACCATGCCCTCGGAGAACTCGGTTATCCCACTCATGGCCTGTGGCTTTACCCAACAATGGTGGGCAACGGCGTCCGGAAGCTGATGGAGCGTGCTCTTCCGGCCGAGGCAAGATCAGAAAAGAATATCTCGGATCTGCTCCGGGAATTTATGGCATATTACTCTGAACACTGCTGTGACCACACCGTCCCTTACCCCGGAATACCGGAACTGCTCAGGGAGCTCAGACACAGGAATATTCAGTTGGCTGTGACATCAAATAAATATCAGGAGGCAACTTCAAAACTGATTGAGCATTATTTCCCCGCCATCAATTTTGCTGCCGTGCTCGGCAACCGTGACGGAATACCGCGCAAACCGGACCCCTCCATCGTTTTTGAAGCCCTTTCAATGTGTCCCACTCCCAAGGCTGAGACTCTGTATGTCGGTGATTCCGGAGTGGATATGGAAACTGCGCGCAGGGCCGCTGTGGAGAGCTGCGGTGTTTCATGGGGATTCCGTACCATTCAGGAACTGAAAGAGGCCCTGGCGGACCACATCGTTTCAACGCCCGAGCAGATTCTTACGCTTGTGTGAGGGTTAGAAGATATGTGAGTAAGGTTGCAGCCGTGCAGCCTCCCACAATCAGCCACGCCTTGACTCCCAGCCGGAATCCGTAACGGAACCGGTAAACCGCCCAGACTATTATCACGTAAGCCACCATCCCGATTACATATGCCCATCCAAGGCCTACGTAACCCATTGTCTTGAAGAAGATAATATTGAGAGTGAAATTGATGATTGTGCTGATAAGTTCCGTTGCAGCATAAAGTTTGCCGTCTCCCTTGACCAGCATTACATAAGCCATGCACCATGATACAGCTCGCATGGGAAGTGCTATGCTGCCTATGGCTACAAAGGGTCCTACCGCGTCAAAGGCGCTGCTGAAGAGAAGACGGATTATCCACGGAGCCAGTAGTATCATCAGCATGGACGGTAACACTATGAGCAGTGAGGTGAAGCGGCTTTGATAACGCACCATTACTGAAGTGGCGCGCCGGCTCTGGAGTACGGATGCCAGCCGCGGGTAATATTCCATTCCGATTGCCACAAAAACCATTCCTAAGTATCCGGACAGCAGGGTGTAACCTGAACGGTATAGACCCACTGTATCAATTCCGTATTCCCGGTTCAGATATACCGCAAACAGCCAGGACATCAACATGTCAGCCACATAACATAAAGTCATGTAAAGGCCCAGGCTGATCATCTTGCGTCCTATTTTCCAGCTTTCGCTCCAATTGGGTCGGGCAAAATGTACTTTAAATCTTATGCGGAAAATTAAAGGAAAAACCAGATTGAAAAATGCGTAGCTTATCAGCACCGGTATGATTCCCTGCAAGCGGTAATAGTACAGGAGTGGCACAGATGTTATCAGGGCACACACGGTGGCCCAGATGTTTGCTTTGGCAAGGCGTTTGAGTTCACCGCAGGACTGCATGATGGCCTGCTCCGCTGTACTGATGCCAATCATCAGGATGTTGGGCGCAAGCAGGATAAACATCAATGTGTGCGTGTAATCTCCAAAAGTCCAGAAACTCAGCATGGGGGAGAGCAGGGCGGTAACCACAGCTCCCACGCCGCCTAAGACAAAGCATATCAACCTCAATGCGGAACTCATCCGCGCTTTCTGCTCTTCCGCACTCTCAGCGGAAATATCGCGCACTGAACTTGTGCGCAGATTCAGCAGGGCAACATTGAGAATGACATCCATGGTGCTGTTGTAAAGCCCTATGAGACCTGCGCCGGCAACTCCGGTCCATATGGCTGTCAGTTTGGTACGCACCACCTGACAAATCATGGTCAGTACCTGAACCAGACCAAAGATTCCCAAGGCGTTGAGCATTTTACTGCGGGTACTTGATCTTGCCATCTCAAATCAACGTAACCACTCCCGGGGATCAAGTTTTTCTTTCTCGTGACGCACCTCAAAATGGAGTTTTGCCGCTCCGTTTGCCCCGGAGGCAACGCGCCCAATCCGTTGGCCGGCGGTGATTGTCTGCCCCTTACGTACATCCAGGCTTTCAAGGCCGGCATACACGGTCAGATATTCTCCGTGACGCACCAGTACCACATTGCCATAACCTTCCATGACAATAATCATTGAAACCGTACCGTTGAAGACAGCTTTTGCATGAGAGCCGGCTGCGGATGAAAGGTCTATACCATTATTCTGAAGCTCAACGCGGGAGAACTCCGCATGTGTCCGGCGTCCAAAATTGTTTACCACCGTTGCAGACCCTTCAATCGGCATGGGCAGGGAGCCCTTGGCGCAGCGGAAGGCGGAGGTGAGCTCCTCTGCACTGAGAGTCGCTGCCGGAGAATGTGAGGCCGC
>CAZNBD010000040.1:9681-17661 GCA_964571405.1 uncultured Bacteroides sp.
GGGGTATTGGCTGGTGCAGGTGCCGGTGCCGGTGAGGCTGAGGCTTGATGATTTCCTGTGCGCCCCCGCCTTACACTGTCTCTTCTCTGCCTGTTCCGTCCGGAACTCTGTTGTTGGCGCTGCTGTTCCTGTTGGCGCTGCTGTTCCAGTCTGGCCTGTTCCTGACGTTCCCTTTCAATGCGCTCGCGTTCAATGCGTTCTCGTTCAACACGTTCGCGTTCAATGCGTTCACGCTCTGCGCGCTCCTGTTCTTCACGGATACGCCTTGCCTCCTCTTCCTGACGGATACGTTCCTCCTCTTCAAGCCGGATGGCGTTTTCAAGTTCGCGCTCAAGATTGGCGGCCTGCTGTTGCTGGCGTTCAAGAATATTGTTCAGGTTTGATGTCTGACGGCGCAATTCATTTACCATCCGCTGGGCTTCAGCGCGTCTGGCCTGCAGCTGACTTCTTTCCTGATTCAACTCAGCCAGGTTACGTTCCAGATTAACGCGTACGCTGTCCAGACGTGTGCGGCTTTCTTCAAGAAGTATTCTTTCCTGACGGAGACGTTGTGTCTTGGCCCTGTTCCACACGGCCAGTTCCTTTATGTACCTGGCTCTGCGCCATGCCTGCATGAAACTCTCTGAGGCAAAGATGAAGGCAGAGGGAGAACCCTGCTGCCGCTGTCTGCGCATTGCCCTGAGAGACTCCGCATATGCATTGCGGAGGTTTGTGACGCGCTGCTCAAGATGTGTGATACTGTCAGTGAGTTCCCGGCGGCGAGTCCGCAGGGAATCAACACGCGGTGTCAGTTCTGCAATGCGGCGGTTGGAGACTGCAATCTGTCCTTCCGTCAGTTCAAGATTTGCCAGCTGACGTTCCGTTTCCTGGATACTGACATTGAGCTGCCTGCGTGTACGGTTCTGTCTGTTTCTGTTCTGGGTCTGCTGCTGCCTGACATTCTGAGAGGACGTACGGCGTGCCGGAAGCTCCTGAGCCGGGAGCAGACACAGCGTCACAAGGCAGAGTATCAGCAGTTTCTTCAGCATTGAAAATTATTGTCGGATGGGTTGCCCTAAAAAACGCAACAGGCCTTCTGTGGTGATACGTGAGTATGCTGCAGGAACCTTGGGCTTGCTGATTGTGATCCCCCGGTTCCACTGGGCGCGTCCCAGGTTCCATGTCAGGGCGGCACTGATGTTGTGTCCGAGAACTCGGGCGGCAATGGTGTTCTCGGCTGCAATTATTCCGGCATCTGTCGGCTCCTGCTCCGTGTAAATGAAGTTGGCGGTATTGCCGTTCCCCACACTGATATTTGTAGATGTGAGGTATGAGTATTCCGGAGTGATATTGGCGCGGAACATCCAGTCCGCGGTTATGGCCCCGGTGCTCTGCAGGCTCCAGAATGCCTCCGAGCCATCGGTTTCCCTGATTATGACCTGATCCATATTTCCCGCGCTGAGCTGCCCTAAAGACGGCACGAACGGTCTGCCGAGCAGGATGGCCTGGAGATCTGACATATTGAGGCCGGACGCTCCGGTAAAGCGGTCCATGCTTTCAACATACGCAGTTTTGTTTACACGTATCAGAAAGATTACTGAATCAGTGTCTGCATACATTGAGGCCACTTCAAATCCCAGTACCTTTATGGAAACGGATACAGACTCGCTGTTAATCATTTTGGCGGTTCCGGAGGCTGTCAGGCGCATGGGCTGGGACAGTTCCATTCTCACCGGAGCAGTCATATCCGTCCAGGTGGGGGCTGAGGCGGCAAGAGCCGCAACCGGATTGCCCGGCAGCGGTGACGGGGTCAGTTCCTGCATGGAGCTCACTCCGGTGCGGTGACTGCCGCAGGAGCTCAACAGAAACATCAGGCCTGTCAGTACTGTAAGTATTGAGATATATGTTAGTCTCATGTTTTATTCAAAGAAATAAGTGCGGTGACTTACCTTGCGCCGGAGCAGCTCATTGTCCGGGTCGTGACGCAGAGCCGCTTCCCAGAAGCGGATGGCCTCCCTGTGATCACCGTTCATGAAATAAATGTCCCCGGCATGTTCCAGCACATCGGCACTGTCTATTTTTGTCAGGTCGCGGTCAATGTCAAATTCCTGTATTGAAACCGGAATTTCTAATTCCGGGTCCTGGTTATCTCCGTTTTCCTGCTTTGAAATCTCATTGAGGAAAGCGGAAAGGGTACGGTCAATATATTCTTTGGCACGTCTGTACTCCCGCTTCTTGAACATCACCCAGGCAAAGGTGTCAAGGAAAGTTGAGTTTTCAGGTTCCTGTCCGCAGGCCAGGGAGGCATAAACTTCCGCACGGTCAAGATCCCGGTCTGCCAGCGCCATGAAATATGCTGCATTGTTGAGTGCCATCATGTTCTCCGCATTGAACTCTATGGCATAATTATATGCAACGAGCGCGCTGTCAAGCTGATCCATTTTACTGAGAAGATCTCCCTTGATGGTGTAAATGTGGGACATTACAGGATTACTTTCTGTGCCGATGGTCAGGGCGCTGTCCAGTTGGGCAAGTGCTTCCTCGTTTCTGTCAAGATCCATCAGTGCCAGTGAACTCATCATCGGGAAATAATAATTTGAGGGGAAGCGGCGATGTGCTTCTGATGATACGGAAATTACATTTTCATTATCATCTGAAAACCCCAGATTCTTGACCAGCTCATACCATGCCTGTTCCACGGTGGGGTCGAGGTCAACGCTGTACCGGAACTGTTCCGCTGCATCAGAGAAGCTGTCTATTTCCTCCAGATACGCTCCGTAATAAAAGTGTACCTGAGCTTCTCCCGGATTTGTTTCCTGTATCTTGGAGAACATGGTGGTGATACGGTTATGCTGGTGAGGATCCTCATATAGATTAGCAACATATCCCACCAACAGTTCCATTTTCTGCTCAAACTCCAGGTTTGCACTCTCAAGAACGGCAAACACCTCACGGTCCAGGGCCACACTGTCACCCAGAGCGTAAGCCACCTGAGTGCCCGCCAGATGTACCCGCCCGTCATCCGGACTCAAGCTGTCTGCCAGATGAAGGAAACGGAGTGAATTGTCAGCATCCTCAAGCCCGGCGTGCCACAGAGAAAGGAGCACCAGGTTCTCAGGATTGGTTGGAGCGGCACGGTAAAAATCTTCCATTATTCTGTACATGGCAGCAGTATCCCCCTGCATGTTGGCCAGGGAGATACGGTGCTGTGCAACAGTCTGGTCTGAGGGCAGTACAGCTGCAAGACCCTCCAATATGGTTTTTGCTTCCTCAATGTCACCCTCGCGTCCGCGGCGTCCCAGCTCGTTGGCAAGATAGAGCTTTGTATCTGAGCGGTCTGAGCTCAGGCTGTCTATTATGCGCCAGGCCTCTATCACATCATCACGGCGGCGCAGGCGGCTGGCGTAACTGATATATTCATCAGCATAAGATTTCTGCAAGGGGTCACTCTTAAATCGGATGCGCAGGTCTTCAAGGGCGTTCATGGTTCCTGCGCTGTCAACAGTGGGCAGGACAATCAGATAAGACGCAAGGTCACCGCGGATATTGGCATCATTAGGATTGAGGGAGGCCGCGTGGCTCAGAAGCATAACGCAGTCATCATATCTGCCGTCCACCGCAGCTGCGGCTGCTTCCATATATACATACTGAGCCTTACGGATGTCAGCCTCCGAGGGGGAATCCGTTTGCTTTTTCCCTGCCATGATAATGGGAGCGCCCACACAGAGCAGAGTGAGTATGAGGAGGAAAAGGATTGAAAATCGTTTCATTACTTGAGGCGGGGAGAGGGTGTGAAAATTATTCAGGATTGACCGGTGTGCCCGAATCCACCGGCACCGCGCTCTGTTTCAGGGAGCTCCTGTACCGGCTCCCACTCAACGCGGCTGTAAGCGGCCACAACCATCTGGGCAATCCTGTCTCCGTCATTAATTACAAAAGGTGTGTCAGATAGGTTGGCAAGTATGATGCCTATTTCACCTCTGTAATCGCTGTCAACGGTTCCGGGGGAATTAAGCACGCATATCCCGTGCTTGAGGGCAAGGCCGCTGCGGGGACGTATCTGCATTTCATAACCCTCAGGAATGGCCACTCTCAGTCCGGTGGGAATCAGGGCGCGGCCCCCGGGTTGAATTGTAACTGCCTCCTTGATGAAAGCGCGGACATCCATGCCTGCGCTTCCTGTGGTGGCATACCGGGGCAGACGCCCGGAAGCATCTATGATGGGAATGATTACCTTGTCAATCATTACGTGCTTACAGATTTATGCGTTTGGTCAGGTCAGAGGCCTTCAGAATGTATATTCCCTTGGTTCCGAGTGTGAGCCGGTGAGTTCCGGGCTGGAGCTGCTTCTGCGTGATGAGCTGTCCAAGAATGGAGAACACTTTTACAGTTACAGGACGTTCCACAATAATTGTGACCACACCTTCACTGACAGAAACATGAGAAACCTCCGGCACTTCAGTGCCGGGAGAGGCCGGATCTGTCAGCCTTACCACTTCCCAGACCGGTCCGCGTGCAGGGGCCTGTGCTGATACTGCGGCAGTGAATGACACTGCTAGTATCAGGCTCAATGCAGCTGTGCGGAGTATGTGAAGTATATGTTTCATTTCAATTCTGTACGGTAATTTCGCCTGCAATAGGCTTGCTGAACTGGTGGCGGACCTCCTCCGGTGTCAGGCCCAGACCGAGGAGGAACATCATCTTGGTAATGGCAGCCTCGAAAGTGAGGTCATAACCTGATGTGACACCTGTGGCGGCCAGGGTATCGCCTGCCAGATAACGCTCAGGGTGAACGCCCCCGTTTGTGCATTGGGTTACGTTGACCACAACCACTCCGCGTTCCACAGTCTCCTTGATGGCGTCAAGGAACCACGGGGATGTGGGGCCGTTTCCGGTGCCGTAAGTGCGGATCACTATTCCTTTAACCCCCGGAGTATTGAGCTGGTGACGGAGAACATGTTCATTGAGCCCGGGGAAAAGATCTATTCCCATCACATTGGTGTCAAATGTATATGACGGGTCAAACTTTTCATTTATATCGGAGCTCTTGAGCGCATCCTGCCGGAAGGATATGCCCAGGCCTATCTTGGCCAGTTCAGGGTAATTATTGCTGCGGAATGCATTGAAGTTATCCGCACTGCGTTTTGTGGAGCGGTTACCGCGCCACAAATAATTTTCAAACAGGATGGCAACCTCACGCACGGTTGACTGACCGTCCTGATTTCTGTGTGCGGCAATCTGCAGGGCGGTGATAAGATTTTCCTCACCGTCAGTGCGCACCTCACCGATGGGCAGCTGTGAACCTGTGATAATAACCGGTTTATCAATTCCCCTGAGCATGAAGGATAAGGCAGAGGCAGTGTACGCCATGGTGTCTGTGCCGTGGAGTACCACAAATCCGTCGTAATTATCGTAATTGACTGCGATGTTACGCGCAATGCTCTGCCAGTGTGACACATTCATGTCAGAAGAGTCAATCGGGGTCTCAAACTGGATGTTGTCAATTTGGTAATCCAGCTTTTTCACCTTGGGCACATTCTCCATCAGGTGAGAGAAATCAAAGGGTTTGAGAGCCCGGGTCTCCGGGTCCTCAATCATCCCGATGGTTCCACCGGTGTAGATTATCAAAATCTTAGGTTTCATCAGCTTAGAGCTTATTTTACTTGAGCACCATTGCTTGCGGGGCGGAGCGGGCCGATTACTGAAAGTGAACCGTCAGCGTTCAGGGCAGACAGGATCATTCCCTGTGAGGGTACTCCGCGCAGTTTTACTTCAGGAAGATTTGCCACAAACACCACCTGTTTTCCAATCAGTTCCTCGGGCTTGTAATGTTTGGCAATACCGGAAACAATGGAGCGCTCGCCGGTGCCGTCATCAACAGTGAAATGCAGCAGCTTATCGCTTTTCTTGACAGCCTTGCAGTCCAGCACCGTGCCTATGCGCAGGTCCATGGCGCCGAAGGCTTCGATGGTGGTATCTGTCTGCTGAGGCGCGGGCTTCCAGTTGGCAATGGCATTCTGACGCTTGGATTCCTCCAGGCGGTCAAGCTGTGCCTTGATGGCCTCATCCTCAATCTTTTCAAAGAGCAGCTGAGGCTGTGCCAGAACGGTTCCGGCAGGTACTATGTCTGTACGGCCGAGCATATCCCAGCTCATTTTTTCAATTGACAGCATCTGAGCCAGTTTCTCACCCATGAACGGCATGAACGGATCCATGGCCACAGCCAGTGCGGCACAGATCTGCACATTGAGATTCATCACGGTTGCCACCCGTTCCGGATCAGTCTTTATCAGCTTCCACGGCTCAGTCTCCTGCAGGTAACGGTTACCCAGGCGGGCAATGTTCATTGCATCCTTGAGGGCCTCACGGAAGTGGAAGCCTTCAAGATTTTCTGTCAGGGACTTGACGGTATCCTCAAGTTCCTTGATGGCAGCAAGATCTGTTTCAGTGAAAGCCCCGGCCTCAGGCACTGAGCCTTCATAATATTTGTGGGTCAGGACAAAAACACGGTTGACATAGTTGCCTAAGATGGCCACAAGCTCGTTATTGTTGCGCGCCTGGAAATCACTCCATGTAAAGTCATTGTCCTTGGTTTCCGGAGCATTGGCTGTCAGAACGTAACGCAGGGTGTCCTGCTTGCCGGGGAAGTCCTTGAGATATTCATGGAGCCATACTGCCCAGTTGCGGGAAGTGGAGATTTTGTCACCTTCCAGGTTGAGGAACTCATTGGAGGGTACATTGTCAGGAAGCTGGAAACCGTCGCCGTAAGCCATCAGCATGGCCGGGAACACAATGCAGTGGAAGACAATATTGTCCTTGCCGATAAAGTTGATAATGCGGGTCTCCGGATCCTTCCACCATGTTTCCCATGAGTCAGGATACAGTTCCTTGGTATTTGAGATATAACCGATGGGAGCGTCAAACCATACATACAGCACCTTACCCTCAGCACCTTCCACGGGCACGGGTACGCCCCAGGAAAGGTCGCGGGAGACGGCACGGGGCTGCAGACCCATATCAAGCCAGCTCTTGCACTGGCCGTAAACATTGCTGCGCCATTCCTTGTGTTCCTCCAGAATCCATTTTCTCAGGGCCGGCTCCCACTTGTCAAGAGGGAGATACCAGTGGCTGGTGGAACGCAGAACCGGTACCGCACCAGAAAGAGCACTGCGCGGATTGATAAGCTCAGTGGCTGCCAGGGCTGTGCCGCAGGCCTCGCACTGGTCGCCGTACGCACGCGGATTATGGCAGTGAGGGCACTCGCCCGTAACATAGCGGTCTGCCAGGAACTGCTCTGCCTCAGGGTCATAAAGCTGTACGCTTTCCTTTTCTATAAATTCCCCCTTGTCGTAAAGATGACGGAAGAATTCTGATGCAGTATCATGATGAATGTCAGAGGTGGTGCGGGAATAGATATCAAATGAAATACCCAGTCCTTCAAATGATTCCTTGATCAGTTTGTGATAACGGTCCACGATTACCTGAGGAGAAACGCCCTCCTTACGGGCCTTCAGGGTAATGGGCACTCCGTGCTCATCAGACCCGCCGATGAGGGTGACGGGGCGCCCGGCCAGGCGGAGATAACGTGCATAGATATCGGCCGGTACATATACGCCGGCAAGGTGACCGATGTGCACCGGGCCGTTGGTGTACGGCAGTGCGGTGGTGATCAGTGTGCGTTTATATTGTTTACTCATTGTAAGTTCCTTAAAAACAATGCTTAATTCCCTGATTGGAATACATACGGTTTCAATTGCGCAAAAGTAATAAATTTTCCGCAATTATCCCAAAAAAAATGACACCCCCTGCTCTCAAATCCGAAGGGCGAACAGGGGATAAGCCCTTTCCGCCCTTCGGGGTATATCAACATAGGGATCAACGATAATCAATAAAAATCAAAAAGATACACTTAAGGACGCCAGGGGAGGAGGGGAGGGGAGTCCAGATCCGGGCACACCTCCGCCTGCGGCTCCGGCGTACCCGGTTAACCATGTGGCGTCC
>CAZNBD010000041.1:0-2085 GCA_964571405.1 uncultured Bacteroides sp.
CCCTCTGCTTGTAAGGCAGATGCTCTGAACCAGCTGAGCTAAGCGCCCTTTCTTGCCGAAAGCGATGCAAAATTACAAACAATCTCCCAACTGACCAAATCTTTTTCCAACTTTTTTTCAAAAAAAATTATTAGTGACTAAAAATCAGTCAGATTCCCATTCCGTCCACCAGGGGGAGGTCCTCAGCTTTGCGCTGGAGAATACGGGATTTGGGTGGTACGCTCTGCGTGAGCCATACGTTACCACCGATGATGGAGTCTTCTCCCACAGTGATGCGCCCCAGAACGGTGGCGTTGGCATAAATGGTGACGCGGTCACCGATTATGGGATGACGCGGCAGGTTGACCGGACGCCCGTTGGAATCATATGAAAAGTTTTTGGCACCTAAGGTTACACCCTGATAGAGAGTGACATGGTCTCCGATAATGGAAGTTTCTCCAATTACCACACCCGTGCCGTGGTCTATACTGAAATAACGTCCGATCTCAGCTCCGGGATGAATGTCAATGCCTGTGGCCGAGTGGGCCATTTCACTTATCATTCTGGGAATGACCGGAACTCCAAGCTTAAGGAGCTCATGGGCCACGCGGTAATGCACCATGGCCGTAATGGCAGGATAACAGAGAATTACCTCCGCATAATGTTTTACCGCAGGGTCATTATTGAATATGGCTTCAACGTCAGTGTACAGGTCCGCCTTGATCTCCGGCAGCTTTTCAATGAACTGCAGGGTCATGCGGTGAGCACTGCGCTCAGGGTCCGGCTCATCGTTATACGCAATTATGGCGCGAATCTGGTCAGAGAGCAGATGGGTAAGGCGCTCCACGTTCACTCCTATATAAAAACCGCGGATGCGGTCATTGACTTTTCCGCTGTCAAAGAAGCCGGGGAAGACCACAGCCTTCACCAGATCAACAATCTTGCGGAGAGAGTCCAGCACCGGTAGAATACCCCGTTCTGACGGGATAAGCATTTCAGTGCGGGCCGGCTCCTGCATCAGTTCATCAACTGCCCGGCAGATCACATCTTCTTTTTCCTTCTTCATGACTTTTTCTTATTAATACCTTCCTTGACAAAGCGCCATATATCACCAATCCACAGCACCGGAGATGTGCACAGGATAATAATCAGCCAGTCAGACCATCTGATGGGACAAACGCTGAAGAACCCTCCGCCCACACTCACAATGCCTATCTGCCCCAGGACTATAAGAAGGGAGATACCCACAAAGCCCCCGCATCCTTTCAGGTACAGAGCCGAGCGGTGTGAAGCATAAGCCCTGGCATTGAACATATTCCAGAACTGGAGGAAGACAAATATACTGAAGAACAGAGACAACTCATAAACAGTCAGGTCATGTTCCGCCACAAACGGGGCCGAGCCTATCTGCAGAAGTGAGGTAATGTCCGTGCGCTGCATGTACAGGAACAGACCCATAAGAATACCGAACATCAACAGACCAATGATTATGATGAATCGCCACATGGAATGGGTGATGATGAAGGCTTTGCGGTCACGCGGCTTTTCCTCCATCACGGCCGGAGTGGGAGGAAGGGAGGCCAGGGCCATTGCTGCAAATGTATCCATTATCAGGTTAACCCACAGCATCTGTGTAACCGTCAGCGGACTCTCTGTTCCCAGGAACGCACCGCACAGCACCGTCAGACAGGCCACAATATTTACCGTCATCTGGAAGAGCACAAAGCGCTGGATATTACGGTACAGGGACCGTCCCCACATGACGGCGCGTCCGATGGAAGCAAATGAATTATCCACAATTGTAATGTCAGAAGCCTCCTTGGCCACAGAGGTACCGTCGCCCATGGACAGCCCCACATGCGCAGCCTTGAGAGCCGGCGCATCATTTGTTCCGTCACCCGTAACAGCCACCACCTCATTGAGTTCCTGCAGGGTTTCCACAAGACGTTTCTTATCCATGGGCCTTGCACGTGCAATTATCTTGATATCCTTGATGCGTGAGCGGAGCTCATCATCACTGAGAGCGGCAAATTCCGGACCCGTGATAATATTCCGGTCACCGTCCACAGCGTCATTCCACAGCCCGATCTGGCGCCCGATTTCACG
>CAZNBD010000041.1:2185-17514 GCA_964571405.1 uncultured Bacteroides sp.
CCACCGGGAAAAACCTTGCACTTGTCAAAAATTATCTCAGGGGCACCTTTAACATATAAAATGTTCTTTCCGGACGCACCGCGCACCAGGGTGGCCATGAACTTACGCTCAGTGGAGAACGGAAGTTCTGAAAGCACCTCCACCTCCTTTTTGAGATGGGAATAATCCACACCCTTGCTGTCAAGCCACAGAAGAAGGGCACCCTCAGTGGGATTACCTATAACCTTGGGGTACTCTCCGCTCCGGTCAAGTTCAGCTGTGGAATTGACTGCGATTCCCTCATAAATCACATCAGCAGGAGGGTTACCAAAGAAATTGGTCTGAGCCACCTGCATCTTATTTTCTGTCAGGGTACCGGTTTTATCGGTACATATGACGGTGGTGGCGCCCATGGTTTCACAGGCGTGCATCTTACGCACCAGGTTGTTGGTTTTAAGCATCCTGCGCATGGAATAAGCCAGGGAAAGAGTCACCGCCATGGGCAGACCTTCAGGCACGGAAACCACCACCAGGGCCACTGCAAGCATGAATGACTTCAGGCCATAATCCGCCATTGACAGCCATGTGGGGTCCGGATGTGAATGGAAAAACATTACCATGCGCCCCACAATCACCAGACCGGCAATGATATAGCTTACTTTTGCAATGAAATTACCCAGTTTCTCAAGCTGCTCGCTCAGCGGAGTCTTGACAGAATTGTCAATAGTTGCAGCCTGGAAAACCTTGCCGCCCTCAGTGGCATCTCCCACGGCCGTAACCTCCATCACGCCATGCCCTTCCAGAACTTTTGTGCCGCGCATTACATGATTTGAGGGGAATGTAGCCTCTTCATCAAAATGTTCAGGGTCAGTTGTCTTGGCACAGGATGGTTCCCCGGTCAGGGTGGACTCATCCACTGTCAGTGAAGTGGAAGACAGCAGCACTCCGTCTGCCGGCACCTCGGCACCGGTGTTTAAAACAACCGTGTCACCCACCACCACATCACGGCGTGGAATTTCAATGAGGTTTCCGTTGCGGTAAACCTGGACAGCCTCCTCATCATTTACCTGATTAAGAATGGCAAACTCTCTTTCAGCCCGCTGTTCAAACCAGAATCCTAAACCTGTGGCCAGAAAGACGGCAACAAATATTCCCACCGGCTCAAAGAAAACTGTCAGCCCCTGTTCCAGTCCGTAATAATCATAAAATGAAATTGCCAGGGAAATCACGCCCGCAATCAGCAGGATGATTATCAGCGGATCCTTGAACTTTTCAAGTAAAAGCTGCCAGGTACTCTTGCGCTTTACAGGAGTCAGGACATTGGAACCATATTTCTTCCGGCTCGCTTCTACTTCAGAGGTGCTTAATCCGCGGTATGTGGGTGTTTCTGCCATAGGAATTTATATAAATCTATCAAAACTTGCTTTCAGCGTTTTATGCCATTACATTTTTAATAACACAAAAGTAACGGTTTTTTCTTTTTGATGTGATTTATTTTTTCAAAAAAATCAGGGCCGGACGGTTTTAAGGTGGGGACGGCGGGGGCTGTGTGTAATTTTGCTCCGTCTTAAATAATTGAAACATATGGTAATACTTATTGACAACGGCCACGGAAAAGAAACAGCCGGCAAGAGAAGTCCTGACGGCAGTCTGATGGAATGGAAATACTGCCGTGAAGTGGCACAGGAACTGCATGACATTCTTAATGCCTCCGGCGTCAGAGCTAAACTGCTGGTGCCTGAGGATGAGGATATTCCCCTCAAAGAGCGGGTAAGGAGAGCCAACCGGCACTGCGCTTTCAATGATTGCATCCTGGTATCAATCCATGTCAACGCCGCATGGAAGAGCGGTTGGCATCATGCCCGCGGATTCAGCGCTTTTGTTGCCCCCAACGCATCCCCTGCCTCAGTTAAACTTGCAGCCGCGCTGACTCAAACTTTCCGTGCAGCCAAATTTGAAGGCAACCGCCTCCCAGGACCCGAAAATTGTTACCGTGGGAATTATGCCATTATCAGAGATACCCGCTGCCCTGCCGTGCTGACTGAAAACCTGTTCATGGATAACAAGCAGGATGTTGAATATCTCCTTAAGCCCGAGTCTGTCAAACAGATAGCAGCGCTGCACGCACGGGCATTAATCAAGATCATTAATGAAAAATGAATAAAATAGCCCTCCTGCTCAGCTTCCTGTTAGGCATTCTGATAGGCTCCATGGCACGTCGTCCGGAATATAAATCCACTGTTCCTGAGATCATACTCCGGCATGACACAGTGAAAATCCCGGAACCTGTGGCGGTAAGCATCAGGACTGTTGACACGGTCTTTATCACCGTCCCAATGGAAAAAGACACAGTGCAAGTCCCCCTGCCGATAGAACAGAAAATGTACTCATCCCCTGAGTACACCGTCTGGGTAAGCGGTTATGTCCCTGCGCTGGACAGCCTGCACCTCAACATACCCGTAACCGAACGGAACCAATACCGCCCTGCTCCGCAGCGCCGCTTCAGTGCCGGAATTCAGGCCGGATACGGTATCACTCCCCGCGGTCTGCAGCCGTACATCGGTATCGGGGTCAGTTACCGCCTGTTATAAGCGGCTTCCGACTCCTGATGAGCCTGTTCCCTCAGGGGTCTCAGATAATTGAGATCAATATACTTACTGCCATTTCCGCGCCGGATGGGAAAGATGAGCTTCATGTGCTCAATGGCTCTCTCGCTGGCAAGGGCATGGCAGTTTGTTGTTGATGAAACCGTCTGGTCCTCAGGAATCTCAGTGAGTGTAACCTTCTCCACCGGGCTGCAGGCCGGATAACCTATAATGCTCCACATGGTCATGTCCTCCGTCTGCTCCGGACTGTTGACACCTTCCACCACAATTGAAGCCGTTGATGAGCGGCGGGGCACAAAATCCAGATCCACCACATATCTTTCCTGTCCCTGCATTGCATCCTCACAGCGCAGTGAGTGGTAGAAAGAACGGCTCACACCCTCAGTAATATCCCGGGGTGTAAGGTTCCCGGCTTCAAAACGTTCACCCAGAAGATGTTCCACATTATCATATCTGATATATCCCATCCCGTCACCGTCCGTACCGGACATGGCGTAATTGGTACGCACCAGCACACCGTTTTCACTGTCTGAAACATCAAAACGGGTATAACCGTTATCATCAGTCTCAAAGTAAGCCGCGCCGCCGCAGGCGTCTATGCAGCCGAAATTGGTGCGCACACCCATTGGGCGCGGAAGACTGTCAAGCAGAGCGGCAAAATCCTCAACCGTGCGGCAGCCTCTCAGCGCCATATCCATCACAATTCCCTCACGGTCAATCCAGTCCTCATCATTCTCCGGCAGATTATAAGCCACAGTATTCATCACGGCAAAACCCGCATCGTTCATACCCATCCAGGCCTCCGTAAGATTCAGGGTATCACCACCGTTGAATAATCCAACATATGAAATTTCACCCGGAGCCTCCACCCTGTACAGGAAATTGTCACGGGCTCCCGTGTCACGGTGCTTCCACAGCAGGGGACGGCCGGAAGCTGTGGCGCGCCCTGAAGCTATCAGGGAGGTACATGCATGCGCTTGAGGCACTCCGCCCACTGCACACACCAGTATTATAAAGGTCAGTATTCGTTTTATCATATCCTCTTAAGGCTTATAAAATTTAAGGCTTATAAAATCCTCAGTTTCAAATCCAACGGCAAATATAGCCATAAATTATCATAAATTTGTGGCAGACAAGGATTTTTTTCCGTAATTTTGTAAACTGAAAACAAATATCTCAAGCACCCATGACCGATTTATTTATAAGCCTGTCAATCTCAGATTATTTCAGCGCCCAATATCTGTTCAACTTTTTTGTTGAGCATGCCTCATATTTTTTTGTGTTCCTGTTCATGGTCATAGAAAGTTCCTTCATCCCCTTTCCATCAGAGGTGGTGGTTCCCCCGGCAGCATTCCTGGCATGCACGGGCAGGGACATGAATATATTTGTGGTTGTACTTGTGGCCACAGCCGGAGCGCTTGTGGGCGCACTGATAAATTACGTGCTGTCATATGCGTTGGGGCGTCCGGTTGTGTACGCATTCGCTGACTCACGTCTTGGCCACGCCTGCCTCATTGACAGGGAGAAAGTGGTGCATGCTGAGGAGTACTTTGACCGCCACGGGGCTGTATCCACATTTGTGGGTCGCCTCATTCCGGCCGTGCGTCAGCTCATATCGATTCCGGCCGGCCTGGCACGCATGAACCTGGGTACTTTCTGTATCTTCACAGCAGCCGGGGCTCTGGTATGGAATGCCATTCTGGCGCTGTTGGGTTGGTGGCTGAGTCTTTATGTAACTCTTGATCAGCTCTTTGCTGCCGTTGAGAAATATAATTCATACCTGACGCTTTTCGGGTTCGGAATTCTGGGGGTATGCCTGCTGTATATTCTTTATAAAGGTTTGAAGAACAATAAGAAAAAGAACGCGTAATGATAGTTGCTCCTTCTCTTTTATCCGCTGATTTCGGGAACCTTGCCCGGGATATTGAACTGGTCAACAGCAGTGAGGCCGGATGGCTCCACTGTGACGTTATGGACGGAGTTTTTGTACCCAACATATCATTCGGTTTCCCGGTTCTGCAGGCCGCAGGAAAACTCAGCGCCAAGCCCCTGGATGTGCACCTGATGATTGTTGACCCGGGACGCTATGTCAGTCAGGTCCGTGACTGCGGTGCTTACCTGATGAACGTTCATTATGAAGCATGTACCCACCTGAACCGCACCATCCAGCAGATACATGACGCCGGCATGAAAGCTGCCGTCACTCTCAATCCGGCCACACCCGTTGAAGTGCTTGAGGACATTGCCCCTGACCTTGACATGGTTCTGCTCATGAGCGTAAACCCCGGCTTCGGCGGCCAGTCCTTTATTGAAAATACAATTTACAAGCTCGGACGTCTGCGCGCTCTCCTTGACCGCAGGAACTCCCCTGCCCTTATCCAGGTGGACGGTGGTATCAATCCTGCCACAGGCGCACGCTGTGCCGCCGCAGGTGCTGATGTACTCGTGGCCGGTAATGCTGTATTCAAGGCTGCGGACCCCAAGGCCGTTATTGCACAGTTGGCCGCCCTCTGATTTTTTCCTTTTGACTTAATCTCTCCAATCAATCATATAATGGCAAAAAAAAGCCCTATCGCACCGGAAATTGAGGACTTCGGTCCCGGTATAAACGAATTACTTGAAACAGCTGCCGAGCCGGCACCGCGCCGCCGCGTTCCCACCCCTGACACTGAAGGCCCGCGGATGAGACGCCGCAGACCTGAGCCGGAGGAAGAACCCCGGCCTCGTAATAATTCACGTCGTCAGAAGCAGCAGGAACGCCCGGAACGCCCTGCACACAGAAAAAAAGTGGTATCAGGCCCCAATCCAATCATGGCATTTTTCCGTGACCAGCGCCTCCACATCTTTGCCGGAATTATATTATGTGCGGCTGCCGTCATCAGCGTGGCCATGTGCATTTCATACCTCTTTGCCGCTGAAGCGGATCAGAGCGTGGTGCTCGGCCGCTCCGCTGCTGAGATTGTTGCAGCAGGGGATGTGGTGGTGAACGCCGGTAACTCAATCGGAGCCAAGGTGGCGCAGTGGATGATGGTCAATTTCATGGGTGTTTCTTCCTTCATCATTGCCTTCTGGGTGTTTGTCCTGGGACTGGCATGCATGAAACTGGCCCGGCCGTCTTTCTGGAGCTTTTCCTTCCGCTGCCTGTTCTCCGCCGCCTCTTTATCAATTATAATTGGATATCTGACACTTAACCGCCCCTCGGTATTTCCTTTGGGTGGGGTGTACGGTCAGTACTGGGCGGCCTTGGTTGAGGTGTATGCCGGAGCTTTGGGCGCTTACGCACTGTGTATCCTGCTTGCGGCTCTGCTTATAACCGTCTTCCTCAACCCGGTCAAAAAGGCTGTAGGTTACCTGATTTCACTTCTGCCCAAACCGACTCCTGCTGCTGAACGTAAGCCTGCTGAGGAAGAACATGAGCCTGCTGAGCATGAACCTGCATTCAATGACCTCCCCTCCATGGAATACATTCCTGCCGCCGATGATGAAGAACCTGAGATGGTAACTGAGGAAGCGGATTCCCCCGCGGAGGCTGTCCGTGAAACGGAACGTGTATCCATTGACCTTACGGATCTTCCTGTGGCTGAGCCGGAAACTCAGGTTGATAATACTGTGGAGCAGAAAGAACCTGAAATGATATTTGTCCAGCCGTCTGAGGCTGAAGCGGAGGAAGTCGCTCAGGAGCCGCAGGCTGTGCAGCACGGTGACCACATCGGTCTTGACGTTCCTTTTGATCCCACTCTGTCTCATTCAAATTACGTTTTCCCTTCCACTGAACTGCTCCTGGAGCGGAACAACAACACCGAGATAAACCCGGAGGAACAGGCTGCCAACAAGCAGATGATTATCAACTCTCTGCGCAGCTTTGATGTTGAAATCCAGCGCATTGAGGCCACAATCGGCCCCACTGTCACCCTCTATGAAATTGTGCCTGCTGAGGGTACTCGCATTTCCAAAATCAAATCACTGGAGGATGACCTGGCAATGAGTCTTTCCGCTGAGGGAATACGTATCATCGCTCCCATGCCCGGACGCGGCACCATCGGTATTGAGGTACCGAACCGCCGCAGACAGATTGTATCCATGCGCAGTGTGCTGGAGTCCAAGGCTTTCCGTAATACCAAGATGAGACTTCCCATGGCCTTGGGCCATACCATCTCAAATGAGGTTTACATTGAGGACCTGGCCAAACTTCCCCACCTGCTGGTGGCCGGTGCCACGGGTCAGGGTAAGTCCGTGGGTCTCAACTGTATAATCACCTCCCTGATTTATGCAAGGCACCCGGATGAACTGAAATTTGTCCTGATAGACCCCAAGACAGTTGAGTTCTCCCTTTACCGCCCCATCACCAATGCTTACATGGCTCAGATTCCCGGGGAGGAAAAGGCCATCATAACTGATCCTTCCAAGGTCATTGCCACACTGAATTCCCTGTGTATTGAAATGGACCGCAGATATGAACTGCTCTCTGATGCCGCCGTGCGTGACATTGCATCATATAATGAGCGCTTCAAGGCCCGCAGACTTAATCCTGAAAACGGGCACCGCTTCCTGCCTTACATTGTGGTGATTGTGGATGAGTTTGCTGACCTGATGGCAACGGTTGGTAAGGAACTGTCACTGCCCATCTCCCGCATCGCCGCCAAAGCCCGCGCCGTGGGAATACACATGATTCTGGCCACTCAGCGCCCCAGCACAGATATAATTAACGGTTCCATCAAGAACAACTTCCCTGCCCGTATTGCGTTCCGCGTCCTCTCCAGCATTGACAGTAAGACCATCCTTGACCGCGTTGGTGCTCAGCGCCTTATCGGCATGGGTGATATGCTGACTTTCATCAACGGTGCTGTAAAGCGCGTTCAATGCGCATTTGTTGACACTGAAGAAATTGAAGCAATCTGTGAACACATTTCATCTCAGGAGGGATTTGTAATGCCTTATGAACTGCCTGAGCCTGTGGATGAAAACTCCATTGGGGACAGCAGCTCATTCAGCGGAGGCAGCGGCCAGGATGAATTCATGCGCTGCGCCCTTTATATTGCCTCTCAGAATGTTGCATCAATCACACAGATGCAGCGCAAGTTTGAGATTGGCTTCAACAAGGCCGGCAGATACATGGACCGCATGGAGGAAATGGGTATTGTCGGCCCGGCCAACGGTGCCAAACCGCGTGAAGTGCGCATGGGTCCGGAAGAAGTCATGCGTCTGTTCCAGTGATGAACTTTATCCGCCTCTATTCAGTTGTAATTTATAATGAAAACTATAATAAGACACATACTTACCCTGATGCTTGTTCTGAGCTGCGGCATGTTTGCCCGGGCGCAGGCCACCGTCACCGGAGCCTCGCTGATGGAAGCCATGGCCCGGAAGATGTCGGCACCTTCTGTGCAGGCACAGTTCACCGTTACGGCGGAAGGTTCTGACATGCAGGGGCACATAACCATCTCAGGGGCACGCTTTTCACTGGATTCTCCCGGGGTGAAAGTGTGGTATAACGGTACGGACCAGTGGTCTTTCCTGCCCTCATCAGGAGAGGTTTCCCTGACTTCTCCATCTGCGGAGGAACTCCTGAGCACCAATCCCTTTGCCATCCTGAGGGATTATGCTTCCGCTTACAGTGTGCGCCGCATTGCTGATAAGGCAGGGAAAAAGCGTGTGGAACTCACGCCCAAGTCTCCGGGAGAAATTGCACGGGTACGTATCACCGTGGGCACAGATTCCTGGCCCGCTGCCGCTGAGGTCACATTTGATGACGGGCGCACGGTCAGTCTGACTGTGGATCACATCCAGGCAGGCGCCGCCGTTCCCGCGTCTTCTTTCACTTTTAACCCCGCACGTTTCCCCGGAGTGGAGGTCATTGACTTACGTTGATTTTTTCATAACCAAATTATACTGAATTTTAAGCTCTATGGAACAGAAACACGTTAAATGCCTGATTATAGGCGCAGGACCGGCCGGTTACACTGCCGGAATATATGCATCCCGCGCCAATATGGAACCTGTGATGATTGAAGGCTCTCAGCCCGGAGGGCAACTCATCACCACCACTGAAGTTGAGAATTTCCCCGGCTATCCGGAGGGTATTACCGGTCCCAAACTCATGGAGGATCTGCGGGCGCAGGCGCTGCGCTTCGGTCTTGACATCCAGAGCGGTATGGTGACAGCAATTGACTTTTCTCAGCGTCCTTACCACGTTCAGGTTAACGGCGGTGCCAAGAATTATGTGGCGGAAACCATCATCATTGCCACCGGTGCTTCCGCCAAATATCTGGGCCTTCCTGATGAGCAGAAATATATGGGTATGGGCGTGAGCGCCTGCGCCACCTGCGACGGTTTCTTCTTCCGTAACAAGACCGTGGCCGTGGTTGGTGGAGGTGATACCGCATGTGAGGAAGCTCTTTACCTCTCTCAGCTTGTGGCCAAGGTTTACATGATTGTGCGCAAGAACTATCTCCGCGCCAGCAAGTACATGCAGGAAAAGGTGAACGCCAATCCCAAGATTGAAATCCTCTATAACACTGAGACTCTGTCTCTTTACGGAGCTGAAGTGGTGGAAGGCGCACATGTGGTGACCGAGCGCGGTACTGCCAATGAAAACCAGTATGACCTGGCTATTGACGGTTTCTTCCTGGCCATCGGTCACAAGCCGAACACCGACTTGTTTGCCAACTTCATCCGCCTGGATGAGCAGGGCTATATTGTTACTGACGGCAAATCAACCGCCACCAATATGGAAGGTATCTTTGCAGCCGGTGACGTTGCAGACCCCGTTTATCAGCAGGCCATTTCAGCCGCCGGCATGGGGTGCAGAGCCGCTCTTGACGCCGAGCACTTCCTGCTTATGCATCAATAATTCTGCTCATGCCCAAAAGTCCCAAAACAAACGCTTGCCGCCTGCTGGACCAGGCCGGTATTAAATATGAACTTGTCACATACCCGGTGGACGAACAGCATCTGGACGCCGGGCATGTGGCTGATTCCATCGGTGAAGACATCAATCAGGTCTTCAAGACCCTTGTGCTCCGCGGTGAAAAAAACGGTCTGTTTGTCTGCGTAATTCCCGGAAACTGTGAGGTGGATCTCAAGAAAGCCGCCCATGCCTTCAAGGACAAGAAGGTGGAAATGATTGCCATGAAAGAGCTTCTCCCACTGACCGGTTACATCCGTGGAGGATGTTCTCCCATCGGCATGAAAAAGGCTTTTCCCACATTCTTCCACAGCACCGCTTCTGACTTTGATGAGATTTATGTAAGTGCCGGACAACGCGGCCTGCAGCTCAAGATTAACCCCGAGGCTCTGATTAACTTTGTCGGCGCCGGGATTACTGACCTTGTAAAATGAATACTTTCGGAAGATTTTACCGCCTGACTTCATTCGGAGAAAGTCACGGGCCGGCCATTGGTGGTGTTATTGATGGAGTTCCCGCCGGAATACCCATTGATTTACAGGGTTTTAGAACAGCGTTGGAACGCCGGCGTCCCGACAGTCCCCTCACATCTCAGCGGAGGGAACCGGATGAAGTGGAATTCCTGTCCGGAATTTATAACGGTGTGACCTTAGGCTCCCCCATCGGCTTCATTATCAGAAACAAGGATGCACGTTCTGAGGATTATGCAGCCTCGGCTCAGCTCTTCCGCCCCAATCATGGTGATTATACTTACCAGAAAAAATACGGAATCCGGGATCCCCGCGGTGGTGGACGCTCTTCTGCCCGGGAAACCGCCACTCGTATTGTGGCAGGTGAGCTTGCCCGTCAGGCTCTTTCCATGCTCGGTGTCAGGATTTCAGCCTTTACTTCTGCCATCAGTACTGTGGAAATAAAAGCTCCGCTTACCCTCCCTTCCGATACGGAAATTTATGCCTCCGCGGTCCGCTGCCCTGACAGGTCTGCGTCTGCCAGAATGGAGGCGGAGCTCTCTGCCGCCCGCGCAAATAAGGATTCCCTGGGCGGTGTGGTTTCCCTGATGGTTGAGGGTGTTCCTGCCGGATGGGGGGAACCCGTTGCAGGAAAACTCAGCGCGGATCTTTCCGCTGCTCTGATGAGTATTCCGGCCGCCAAGGGGGTGGAAATAGGTGACGGTTTTGCCGCAGCACGCTGCTCCGGAAGTAATCAGATTGATTATTTCCATGTAAGTCAGGACGGTACTGTGTATATTGAGCCTAACCATTCAGGTGGTATTCAGGGCGGTATTTCCAACGGTGCCCGCATATATGCCCGCGTTGCTTTCAAACCCATTGCCAGTCTGCCCGGACGTGAAATTGAAACAATTGATTCAGACGGCAACAAGGCTATTCTGCGCCTGACAGGCAGGCATGACATCTGTGCCGTTCCGCGTGCTGTGCCGGTGGTGGAAGCCGTTGCTGCTGCAGTACTTCTTGACGCCGCTCTGGCCGCGCGGCTTTCTCGCTGGGTATGAGTCCGTTTTATAAAGACTACTCCAGTTTCCTTGCCGAACATTTTGACGGCAAAATTCAGAAAATCTGTATTGATCTTGGCACCGGATGCCCGAATCGTGACGGCACTTTGGGAACGGGTGGCTGCATTTATTGTCTCAATCCGGCTTTCAGCCCTGACTGGGGTAAGAGAAAACTCGGTGTGAAGGAACAGATTGAGCGTGGACGCGCTTTCTTTGCCCGCAAGTATCCCTCCATGAGATATCTGGCTTACTTTCAGTCTGAGACTTCCACTCACACCTCAATGGCCATACTCGGAGATGCCATCATGGAGGCGGTGAAAGAGCCTGATATTGTGGGGATTATCATTTCAACACGTCCTGACTGCGTTCCTCAGGACTTAATTGAGCTTCTGTGCAGTGTCAGAGAGAGTTCCGGCAAGAAAGTATTTATGGAACTTGGCGCGGAAAGCTCTCATGACAGCACACTCGCTTTTCTGAACCGCTGCCACACCTGGGCACAGGTGGTGGATGCGGTGAAGCGTCTGCATGAGGCGGAAATTCCTGTGGGTCTGCATCTTATCCTGGGACTCCCGGGTGAAGATGAGCTCATGATGGAAGAAACGGTAAGGAGAACAGGAGAGCTGCCGGTTTCAACTGTCAAATTTCATCATCTGCAGGTTCTGCGTGGAACACCCCTGGCCCGCATGTTTGAAGACGGAACCCTCCCGCATATGCTTCACTTTGAACCGGAGCAATACGCACGGCTCTGTGTGAGGCTGCTTAAATTCTTACCAAAAAATATTGCAATTGAACGCTTTGTGGCCCAGGCTCAGGATAAATTCCTGATTGCTCCCCGCTGGAACTTAAAGAATTACGAGTTCTCCGCCATACTGGACAGGGCATTCAGGACCTCATCAAGCTGTCCGAGTACTGACTGATTCCCGTCATTAACCACCTCAAAAACAGGGAGGGTAACAGAATCAGGGAGCGCTCCTGTCCGCTGCGCCTCAATGCGTGCCCGGACTTCGCTTTCTTTCATGCAGTTACGCGCCATCACGCGCTTTATCCTCAGATCTTCCGGGGCAGTAACCCTCACCTCTGCCTTACATAATCTGTCAAGGCCGCTCTGATAAAATATTGCTGTTTCTACAAAAATCAGCTCATTCTCATACATGCCGGCCGTGCGCAGTATCTCTTTTTTCACGGCACCGTGCACAATTCCGTTGAGAAGCTGCAGTTTTTCCGGGTCAGAAAACACTATTTCAGCCAGGGCGCGGCGGTCTATAATACCGTCAACTATACAGTTTTCTGAAATACTCGCCGCTATGTTTGATTTAATAACCGGACTGCACTCCATCAGAGCCTTGGCCAGGCTGTCAGTGTCAATAACCCTGTATCCGCGCACCTGAAGGCAACGTGCCACAACGGATTTTCCCGCTCCTATTCCGCCGCTCAGTCCAATCAGCATATCAGTATCTTACAGACGTTCAATAATATACTCGGCACTATCAGACTCAAGGTGGACATTGCGCAGGTTACCGGGCACATCTGACAGTCTCAGTCTGATTTTCTCTGAGCCGGGACTGATGCTGCGGTAATCAGCCACCACCCTGAAGTGGGGATCAACATGTGTGTACTGGCTCATCGGAACCATATACATCACTGTCATCTGGGCCGGGAAGGTTATAAGACGCACATTGGCCGGTACGTTCTGGGGCTCAATCACCACTTTCCTTGTCTTGAAAATCAACGGTTCAGCCTCAACTGTAACATCCACGCTGTCAGGGATAAGGCGGCAGTTGGCGGGAGCTATTAACCGGAGGCGCCGGGTAACCGTTCCGTCAAGTCCGGAGATTGACAGTTCCTCAGTGGGCACTGAACTTACTGAACGCACTCCGCGCAAGGAATACAGCATCACGCTGTCCGGACTCACACGCGGACGTGTTGTTATCAATGAACGTGGACCGGCAGTTACATCGGCGTCAACCACAACTCCCACCTTGGTTCCGGGGTCAGAAGTGAACCGGAGCGCAATGGAATCCGGATAGACCATACCCACCTGCTGGGTCCCTGTGGCCTGACGCACAAGGCTACGCAGCTCCGAGCTGTTGACATACAGTCTGTTACGGTCACGATATGCGCGGAAATCAATATTCACCGTCGGGGATGGTGAAAATGCCAGGCGCAGTACCTGAGAGCCGCTCACTGAGATATTGGCATTCAGGCTCTTGGGGACGGCATCAATCAGGGTGATGGAATCAGGAACATGAGTAAAGCGTACATTGAGACGCATATCCCTCTGTTCCTGCTCGTTGAGGGTCATCACACACCATAATATGGCAGATATTCCCAGAAAAATAAGAAACATGCCTATATCCCGCCCGCGCCGTGTGCGCAGGCCGGAAAAGGCATGGTATATCTTATCTCTGAGCACGCTCACAGCCGGTGTGCCTCAGCGGCTTAATCAGTCCTTATTGGGAGCGTCGTTCTTGGCGTCCTCGCTGGAAGCATATACGCTTCCCTTGTCAACGCGGATGCTTACGCCCTTGGTAATCTCAACCACAAAGTAGGTATCGTTCACCTCGCGGATAACTCCGTGGATACCGCCTGCGGTTACAATAGAGTCACCTTTACCAAGTGCCTCACGCATCTTCTGGATTTCTTTCTGTTTCTTCTGCTGGGGACGGATCATGAAAAAGTAAAATACCACAAAGATACCCACAATCATCAGGATTGAACCCCACTGGTCCATGAAAGAAACTTCACCTGCGGCTGCTGCAGGAGCAGCGTCACATAAAATGCTGTACATGATTTTTATTTTTTATCTGATTATTACTTGGTTATAATGCCTTCATCCCTGAGAAGCTGGATTACACTGAAAAGTATTCCGTTGACAAACTGCCCGCTGCGGGGTGTGCTGTATGAATTGGCAATCTCTATATACTCGTTCAGGGTAACTGCTATGGGGATTGAAGGATAATTGATTATCTCTGCAATAGCTGTCTGAAGGATCACAATATCCATCAGAGCCAGGCGCTCCGGATCCCAGTGTTCGGAATTGATGAACCGGTCAATGTAGGAGCGGTACTGCTCGCGGTTATTAACCACAAACTCAAAGAGTTCCGCACCGAATCGTTCATCCTCCTCATTCATATACATGGGCAGGAGCTTCAGCTCAGGCTGTTCAAGCTCATTGCCGTTCTGGTCAAGATAAGAACGCCGGATGGTCTTCAGCACATAAGTGCTCATGATTTCAAGGTCATCGTTCCAGTACACATTGCGGTCCTCCATTATCTCTGAGAGTATGTCAGACGGTACAATGATGGTACGCATCACCTCGCGCCAGAAAGAAGCATCGCGGCCGAAGTCAGTACTTTCAGCCTCCATGTATTCCTTGTAAAGGTCTGAAACCAGGATGCTGTCCAGCAGCTTATTACAGAGCAGGTCTCCATCCTTCCATGATGCAGGGTCAGCCTCCGGGAATTCCTCCAGGTAAGCGCTCATCTCCGGGCTTGCACTGAGGGCGGCCACAAAGGCGTTATCCACAAAACGCATGTCAGGATTGAGCTCCTCTGCAGTGGGGAGATACTTGTGCTTGGCCATATCAAGCCTTGTGGCCTGAAGTCTGGTGATTTCAACCGGGAGCCACAGCAGGGCGTGATACAGGTTATATGCCTGGCGCATGCTGGTCTGCAGGTCTGTGCAAGCCTTCAGGTAAGATGTGCGGGAATTGTCATACCCGGACAGAGTCTCGGCAAACATCTGCACGGCACGTTCAAGAGCCCCGTGACTGAATTCCCCGTTGGCTCGCAGATGGCGCTCAAGAACCTTGCTCTTACGCACTGTGGTGGAAAAAACAGTGTTCCAGAAATCAACATCATCCTTGAGGCTGAGCTTGCGCCGACGCTTATAATCAGTATAAACCGTGCTTTCCGCAATACTGTCTCTCAGAGGAGCAACAATCTGGTCAAGCGCTGCAATACGCTCACGGTGAGCGGATACCAATTCCTTGACTGCGGAATTATCACGGAGCGCACTTCCAACCTTGTTCTTCTTCAGCACCGGATCCTCATTCATCACCAAACCGGTACCCGGCCCCAGGGGGGTAGAGCTCAGCTTCAGCAGCAGGCCCAGAAGGTCACAGTAAACATCGTACGCAAGGAGCTGTTCCTTGCTTGAAACTTGTGCCTCCGGGGGCAGTGCCAGTCTGAAATCGTTACGGGACAGAAAGTATGAATACAGTATCTGAACAGTCTTGATTCGTATAAGGCTACGGTTTATCATATGTGCTTCTACATTCTTTTACACCACAAAATTACAAAAACTTCCGCACCCGCACAAATAAATTACT
>CAZNBD010000042.1:0-1871 GCA_964571405.1 uncultured Bacteroides sp.
TGTGGAAATCAGCCGCATGCCTTAGTTCCTGGGCAAGATTATCTTCCTGGAAGACTACATCATGATTGTGGCCAAGCGCCTCGTTACCGGTGTTGACATCTGGCTCAATACTCCCACACGTCCCCTTGAAGCCTCCGGTACTTCCGGTGAAAAGGCTGAGATGAACGGCGTGCTCAACTTCTCTGTGCTCGACGGATGGTGGTATGAAGGTTACCGCTTCAACGAGTAAGCCGGCTGGGCTCTCACAGACAAGCGCACATACACAGATCAGGCACAGCAGGACAAGCTGGACGCGGCCACCATTTACTCAATGCTGGAGAACGAAATCATTCCTCTGTACTTTGAAAAGAACTCAGCCGGATACTCACCCCGCTGGATTCAGTACATCAAAGGCTCAATCGGTGACATTGCTCCCCACTTCACCATGAAGAGAATGATTGATGATTACATTGCCCGCTTCTATGAGCCCGAAGCTAAGCGCAGCGCATCCCTGAAGGACAACCACTTTGCACTGGCCAAGTCCATTGTGGAATGGAAAGAGCGCGTAGCTGCCGCATGGGACGGCATCACAGTTGAGGACGTACGTCACAACGGCGAAATCTCACAGAGCCTCACCGGTGATCCCCTCCGCATTGAAGTTGACCTCAAGGCCAACGGACTTGCCAACGAACTCGGAATGGAGCTCGTGGTTTACCTCCAGGAGAACGGACTTGAGCACCTGGCACGCAAGGAGCAGTTCAAGATTGAAAAGACAGAAGGCGACAAGGTAACATTCGTACTTGACACCAAGATCAAGAACCCCGGAATGTTCCGTTACGGCATCCGCCTCTATCCCACCAACCCCCTGCTGCCACACCGTCAGGACTTTGCATTCATGCGCTGGATTTAATCCATCCCTCAAACAACAAAAAACAGCGGCTCTCACGCAGAACCGCTGTTTTTTTGTTGTTTGTATATATAAAATTTTTGTTGTAACTTTGCAACATAATGGCAAAACCAATACGAAACACCCCTATTCTCAGCGGCCGTGATGCGGCCATATTTCATTCTGAGATTTCAAAACTTCCTCCTGCGAAAGAACGCAAGAAGGAGCGGGAGCGTATAGCAGCAAGTGTAGAGCAGTTAAAATCAATGATTGCTGCGCTTCCGAGATGATAACATCGTTAGATAGTATTCCCTTTAAGAGATTATCAATAGATTCCGAACTTCTTCCTTTTGATTGTGGCAATTCGGATTTAACTGATTACTTTTTTAATTCAGCCAAAGATAGTTTGAGGAAGTTGCTTTCCGTTACATACTATCTTGAAGCAGACGGCAAGACTATTTTATTCTTTACTTTATCAAATGATAAGATTTCAGAAATAGAGCAGAAGAATGGTCAGCCCCTGTTCTCCAAAAGTTTTTTCAGGAGACTTAAAGACAAGTTCGGCCGCCCTAAACATAGAGCAGACTATCCGGCGGTAAAGATTGGGAGATTTGGAGTTAATAAAGACTTTCAAGATACTGACAGCCATTGGGGTTCCAGAACCCTTGATTTTATAAAATATTGGATGATTACAGAAAATAAGACCGGCTGCTGTTTTATAACAGTTGATGCCTACGCAACCGCAGTTGGCTTTTATCAGAAAAACGGTTTTAATTTTCTTGGGGAAAAAGAACGAAAAGGGTATAAGGACTGGTTGAAGAAAAATCCGAACTATAGAAATTGTGAAACTCTGGGTGATATTCCCACTTTTGCCATGTATTTCAATTTGCTTTCATTGATTGATGACGCTGAATAAAAAACATTTTTAAATCAGTTTATAAACCAACCAACTTTATTGTCTTCGCCTGTCGGATAAAATTTTTAATAGAAGGTGTCGACAATGGTA